>QNEY01000112.1 GCA_003645385.1 Gammaproteobacteria bacterium
CACATAGAGCTGCCAATAAAAAACATATCTTTCCAATAATAGACGACGATCTTTGTAAAATACTTTTTCTTTTCTTCATTATATTTTTAACTATTCAGCATTTAGCTAGACACTCATCCGTTTATATTCCCGATATTCCGGTAACCAGAAATGCTGTTCTATCGCGTCCATTAATTGCTGGTCGGAAGTTTCATCTGCAAATCCTTGCTGCTGGGCAAGTTTTGCAACTTCAAAAGCAATTTTCTTACTCAACTTAGCAATTTCAGTTAATGGTGGCAATAATGAACCTTCACCTGTTGTTGCTAAAGGTGAGGCTTGTGCCAATACTTCACTGGCAACCATCATCATTTCATCACTAATACGTGTTATTTTTCCCGCCATTACAGCCAAACCAAATCCAGGAAAAATATAGCTGTTATTGCATTGAGGAATGATATAAGAATTACCCTTATATTCAACCGGTTCAAATGGGCTGCCTGTTGCAATAATGGCTTGGCCATCTGTCCATTCAATAAGCTGCTGTGGTGTTGCTTCAATTTTCCGTGATGGATTACTTAATGGGAGGATAATGGGTTGTGAACAGCCTTGAACCATTGTTTTGATAACTGATTCTGTAAACAGGCCTGGCTGGCCTGAAACCCCGATTAATATAGTCGGTTTTGCAAATTGCAGAACATCTATCAAAGGTGCATATTGCTCGGTATATTGCCAATCAGTGAGATTCGACTGTTTTTGTGCCAACTCTTTTTGAAAGTCCAATAGGCTTGGTGAATCTTCAGTCAATAATCCATAGCGACCCACCATATAAATCTGGCTTCTAGCTTGTTGCTCAGAAAGCCCTTCTTTACACATTTGGTCAACAATCTGTTCTGCAATACCACAACCGGCAGCACCAGCCCCAACAAAGACCACTTTTTGCTGTGAAAGTTGGGTGTCGTTCACCTTACAGGCTGCCAATAAAGTACCGACAGTAACTGAGGCTGTACCTTGAATATCATCATTAAAACAGCAAAGTTGATCACGATAGCGTGTTAATAAAGGTAAGGCTTTTGTTTGTTCAAAATCTTCAAACTGTAACAGCACCTCAGGCCAACGTTTTTTGATTGCTGTAACAAATAAGTCTAAAAACTCATCATATTCCTGTTGTTCAATCCGTTTATGATGCCAGCCCATATAAAGCGGATCTTCTAATAGCTGATGGTTATTGGTTCCTACATCAAGCATTATTGGCAAGGTATAGGCAGGGCTAACACCGGCACAAGCAGTATATAAGGACAGTTTCCCGATAGGGATCCCCATACCACCTATTCCTTGATCACCCAAACCAAGAATACGACTACCATCTGTAACCACTATCACTTTTATATTGTTCTTCGTGACATTGGCTAACATTTCGTCAATATGATGCCGATCAGGATAAGCAATAAATAAGCCTCGAGTACGACGATAAATTTCTGAAAACCGCTCACAGGCCTCACCCACAACCGGGGTATAGATAATGGGCATCATTTCTTCGAGATGTTCCTCAACCAAACGATAAAATAATGTCTCGTTACTATCTTGAGTGGCACGTAAATAGATATGCTTATTTATAGGTTCATCAAAACTCGAGTATTGAATATAGGCACGCTCAACTTGTTGTTCCAGTGTTTCGTGCCTACGTGGAAGCAAACCTGTCAAATTAAATGCTTGTCGTTCTTCATCACTAAAGGCACAACCTTTATTAAGTAATGACATGCTTAATAAAGTTGATCCAGAGAATGCGATTGAAACGGGCTTTTTTGTGTTGTCAGTATTTGTAGTCATGATTAATCGTAGCATCTTGAACAATACTTTCGCTATGGCTTACCGTACAACAAGATTAACTAATCCAAGAATAAAGGGATGTCTGATAAATTAAGGCCTAGCGTTAAAACATTCCCAACTGAAGTTGCGCAGCTTCGTCCATCATATCTTTGGTCCAAGGTGGTTCCCAGACCAGTTCAACATGCACTTTGTTAACACCAGAAACTGTTCCAACTTTGGACTCAATGTCACCAGGAAATGATTGAGCAACTGGACAGCCAGGTGCGGTTAAGGTCATATTAATATCAACTTTTCCTTCATCACTGACTTCAATATCATAAATTAATCCCAATTCATAAATATTGACTGGAATTTCAGGATCGTAGATCGTTTTAAGCATCACAACAACTTCTTCTTTGAGTTCTTCGGGGTCTAGTTTGTGTAAACTTTCATTCATCATCGTCCCCTACTCTGTTGTCACAGAAATATCGTGGTCACTATCTAAAGCAGCATGCATGGTATGCCAAGACAAAGTTGCACATTTAACTCGTGCTGGAAATTCTTTAACTCCGCTCAACACTTCTAATTTCCCCAACGCAGATTGCTCAATATCTTCACCAGTCATTTGTTTATGAACCGATTCATACAATGTCTCAGCCTCTGTCAAGGTTTTACCTTTAAGCGCTTCTGTCATTAATGAGGCTGAAGCAACAGAAATTGCACAGCCACTGCCCTGAAAACTGACGTCTTCTATCACATCGCCATCTAATTTAACGAATACAACTAAAGCATCACCACATAAAGGGTTATTACCATGTGCCAAGTGATTAGCATTACCCATTTCACGAAAATTACGCGGTTTTTTATTGTGATCCATGATCACTTGTTGATAGAGATCTCTTAGATCGGCTGAACTCATGCAAAAAGCTCCTGTACTTTTTTAATACCTGCAACCAAATCATCAATCTCATCCATCGTGTTATAAAATGCAAATGAGGCTCGTGCTGTGGCAGGTATTCCATAGAACTGCATCACGGGCTGAGCACAATGATGACCGGTGCGGATTGCCACACCTTGTTGGTCGAAGATTGTGCCCACATCATGAGGGTGAACACCTTCGATCATAAATGACAACACACTGGCTTTTTCTTTTGCTGTCCCAATGATTCTGACACCCTCTATTGCACTGACTTTTTCAGTAGCAGTGATTAATAAATCATGTTCATGCTGGGCAAGGTTAGCAATACCTAAGTTTTGCATATAATCAATCGCCGCACCCATACCAATTGCACCAGAAATGTTCGGTGTACCAGCTTCAAATTTGTAAGGTAATTCATTGTATTGGGTATGTTCAAAGCTCACCGACAAGATCATGTCACCACCACCCTGCCAAGGCGGCATTTCTTCTAATAATTCTTGTTTGCCAAATAAGGCGCCAATACCTGTTGGTGCAAACATTTTATGACCTGAAAACACATAAAAATCACAATCTAGATCTTGTACATCAACAACCATGTGAGGCACGGCTTGTGCACCATCAACCAAAACTGGAATATTCTTAGCATGTGCTTTAACAATCATCTCTTTAACAGGATTAATTGTGCCTAAGGCATTCGACACATGACCAATCGCCATAATTTTAGTTTTTGTTGTTAACAAATCATCAAAATTGGATAAATCTAACTCACCTACTTTTGTCATTGGAATGACTTTCAGCTGGGCACCAGTTTGTTCACACAACATTTGCCACGGAACAATATTAGCGTGATGTTCCATATGACTGATCAGAATTTCATCGCCGGCTTGGATTTGTGGTCTAACAAAGCTTTGTGCCACCAGATTGATAGCTTCGGTAGCGCCACGCACAAAGATGATTTCTTTATCCGACCTTACATTAACAAAACCACGTACTTTTTCACGTGCACCTTCATAGGCATCCGTTGCACGTTGACTTAAGCGATGTACTCCCCGATGGACATTAGCATTATCTTTACGATAATAATTAGCGACTGCATCAATCACCTGTATTGGTTTTTGGCTAGTAGCAGCATTATCAAGATAGACCAAGGGATACCCATTCACCTGTTGGTCAAGAATTGGAAAGTCTGTCCTGATGGTGTGTAGATCTAATTTACTCATGGTTATTTACCACCACGAGGCAAACGCTGTTCAATAACTACAGATAAGGCCTGACGTATATCTTCATATGGAATTCGTTCTAAAACATCAACCGCAAATGCATAAGTCAGTAAACTACGGGCAGTGACTTCATCCAAGCCTCGAGCTCTTAGAAAAAACAGCTGATTTTCATTAATTTGTCCTACTGTGCTGCCATGACCACACTTCACATCATCAGCATAAATTTCCATTTCAGGTTTGCTATCAATCTCACAACCACGAGATAGCAACAGATTGTGATTTTGTTGATTGGCATCCGTCTTTTGGGCATCTTTATGGACTATGACCTTGCCATTAAACACAGCATGGCTATTATCCTCTAATACACCTTTATACAACTCTTCACTCGTTGTATTCGGTACGCCATGATCAATCCGTGTGTGGTTATCAATATGCTGGTCATTATTAACCAAATACAAACCATCCATTACCACATGAGCTTGCTCGCCTAATAACTGGGAATGCACATCATTTCGAGCCAGTTTGGCACCCAAAGAAATATTATTGGTCTTCCACTGACTATTTGCTGCTTGTTTAGCCGCTAACGTCGCAATATGGAATGCATTTTTTGATTCTTGTTGCAATTTGTAATGATTCAATTCGGCTTTTTCTGCCAACACAACTTCGGTCACCACATTAGTAAAATAATTGTCATCACTTAAACCGACATAATGTTCAATGATTGTTGCCTTACTATTACGTTCAAGTGTAATAACATTGCGAAGATGTGTGGCTAGGCCTTCAGTATTACCACTATTAATGACCAACAATTCAATTGGTTTCTCAATATGAACATCTGTTGCCACTGTGACTACAACACCTTCATTCATTAACATGGTATTGAGTGCCGTCAGCCCTGCTTTTGCAAGATCAACTTGTTTACCCAACACATGCTCAACATTAGTTAATGATGTTGATAGTGAAGTAATACTTAATCCGGCGGGCAAGGCATCCACTGATGATAATCCTTGTGAAAACTCACCATCAACAATCACTAGCCGATAAGCATCCACTAATAATGCAATTTGATCACATTGCTGTGCATCCAAACTAAACTTGTCAGCATCATGGGTAAATGATTGCTGTGCAAGTGACCATAAACTGGTGTATTTCCAATCTTCTACTTTTTTAGCTGGCAAACCATCAATATTAAATTGAGATGTCGCTTGCTGACGTAAAGCATTCAACCACGGAAATTCATTACCCACTAATGGCAAACTGTCCGCAACACTGGCAAAAGGTGTCGCCAGTTCTGTTAGTTGCTTCATGCTGGCAGACCTTCCGTTTCAGTATTCACCCAACTGTAGCCTGTTTTTTCAAGTTCTTTTGCCAGTTCTTTATCACCAGATTTCACGATACGACCTTTAGAAAGAACATGGACAAAATCAGGGACAACATAATCAAGTAGTCGTTGATAATGCGTGATCATCACTATTGAACGATCTGGTGATCGTAATGCATTTATACCATCTGAAACTGTTTTTAATGCATCAATATCTAAGCCTGAGTCAGTCTCGTCTAAAATAGCAAGTGATGGCTCAAGTAATGCCATTTGCAAGATTTCGTTACGTTTCTTTTCACCACCTGAAAAACCCTCATTTACACCACGGTGTAAAAACTGTTCATCCATTTTGACCAGTTCTAACTTGCTACGCACCAAAGTCAAAAAGTCGATAGCATCCAGATCATCGAGCCCTTGATGCTTACGTACCGCATTCAAGGCAGCTTTGAGTAAGTAGATATTACTCACGCCAGGAATTTCTACTGGATATTGAAAAGCCAGAAACACGCCACGTTGAGCACGTTCTTCAATTGCCATGTTGAGTAAGTTGTCACCTTTATAAATGACTTCCCCTTGAGTTACTTCATAACCATCTCGACCTGCAATAACATTGGACAAGGTGCTCTTTCCCGAGCCATTAGGGCCCATAATTGCATGCACTTCACCAGCATTTACCGTTAAGTTAATGCCACGTAAAATTTCTTTGCCACCAACGCTGGCATGTAAGCTTTTAATTTCTAACATGTTTTATCTCTTTATCAAATTTAGCTTGTCATCCTCACGTATGCGGGGATCAATAGGCTGTTCAAGTTTTCTACTGTCGTTGGATTCCCACTTTTGTGGGAATGACAAGAAAGCAGATAATTTAATTTAAATCTAACCGACAGAACCTTCTAACGATAGGCCTAATAAATTTTGAGCTTCAACGGCAAATTCCATCGGTAATTGACGCATCACTTCCTTACAAAAAC
>QNEY01000113.1 GCA_003645385.1 Gammaproteobacteria bacterium
AGCGTCTAAGTTATGTTTCCTTTGAAAATGGTAAAGCTGAAGTCTTCGTGCAAGAAATGCGCAGTGGTCGTCGTGATTCAGTAGCAGCATTCAAGGGTATAAACAGTGCACCATCATGGTCACCTGATGGCAAAAAACTTGCGCTGACATTGTCAAAAGCAGGAAATTCAGAAATATATGTCTTGGAATTGGCTACCGGAAAATTATCGCGGGTAACACATAATTCACAAGCTATTGATACAGAAGCAGTTTGGCTGCCGAATAATAAGGAATTAGTCTTTACCTCTGATCGAGGTGGGAGACCGCAAATATACAAAGTATCTGCTGATGGTGGTCGTGCAAAACGTCTGACCTATGAAGGTAGTTATAATACCTCAGCAGATATTTCAGCAGATGGAAAAATGATGGCAATGGTCCATGGGCAAGGTGGTAAGTTCTATATTGCAGTACAAGACTTGCAAACAGGTACAGTACAGGTGTTAACTGAAACAGGGCGTGATGAATCACCAAGCTTTGCACCAAATAGTCGTATGATCCTGTATGCTACCGAGCAAAAAGGTAAAGGGGAGTTGGCCGCGGTGTCTGTTGACGGTCGTATTCATCAACGTTTAGGCGAATCGGGTGTTGATGTGCGTGAGCCTGCATGGTCACCTATTAGAAAATAACGAGTTACTCAGGAGTATTCCAAATGAAATTATTCAAGTTATCAGCAGTGTTGCTCACTTTAATGTGGCTTTCTGGCTGTAGTACTTTTGGCGGCGACAAAGAGGGTGCAGGCGTTACCGATGAAAGTAGCGAAGTGACAGTAGAAGATCGTAATGCAGAGTCTTCTGGTATTGAAGGTGATAATCCCTCAGGTACTGATCTTAATGATACTGAGACAATGGTTATTGTTGGTGAAGATCAATATCAAGGTGATGAGCTGGATGATCCTGCCAGTCCCTTATCTAACCGTGTTATTTATTTCGAATACGATAGCAGTTCAGTCAGGGAAGAAGATCTGGTTGTCCTAGAAGCACATGCTGCATATTTGGGAGATAACCCAAATGTAACAATCCGTTTGGAAGGGCATACCGATGAGCGTGGTGCACGTGAATACAATCTTGCCTTAGGCGAGCGTCGCGCATTGTCTATTCGTCAAACCTTGATGTTACAAGGTGCTGGCATTAATCAGTTTGAAGTGACGAGCTTTGGTGAAGAACGTCCTGTAGTTGAAGGTTTTGAAGAAAATTCATGGCAACAAAATCGTCGTGTTGAATTGATTTACATAGGGCATTAAAAATGAGAGTGATGGGCAAAAAAGCCTTAGTGTTAGCTTCGATGCTGACAGCAATAATGTCAAGTAGTGTGTTGGCAGATGAAGCTGAATTGATGCAACGTATTGAGCGTTTAGAGCGAATTGTTAAGGGGCAAGGTCTAGTTTCATTATTAGGTCGAGTTGACCAATTGCAGAATGAGGTTCAGCGCTTGAATGGTGACAATGAATCACTTCGCCATGAACTTGAAACAATGCAGCGTCGTCAAAGAGAGTTGTATTTGGATCTGGATCAACGCCTACAAGCTCAGCCAGTTATGATACCGGCTCCAGCCATTGGATCAGAAACTACAGTTGTCGAGTCAGCATCAAAGTCTGAATTGGAGCAACAGTCGACTAATAGACAAAGTCCGACATCTGAATCAGTACCGGCAGGAACAGCTGATGAAACATTGCCTGTTGCAGTAGAAAATGGTGAAGCAGCGTATCAAGCTGCTTTACAAACATTGCGTAGCGGTCAGTATGAAGAGGCCGCAGCAGCATTAGCAGCATTCCCAGAACAATATCCTAATAGCAGCTATTTACCTAATGCTTATTATTGGCAGGGAGAAGCCAATTATGTATTGCGTAACTTTGAGTTGGCGATTACAGCATTCCAGACTGTTATCGATCGTTTCCCTGCAAGCAGTAAAGTTAAGGATGCGATGTTGAAGCAAGGCTTTAGTCAATATGAACAGGGACAAACTGAAGCGGCGCAAGCAACATTAACAAAGGTAATGGAGCAATACCCAAATACTTCTGCAGCACGCCTAGCAAAAGTAAGATTGGATCGAATGAAACAAACGAACCGTTAAGTCATTAACGAGCTGGAATAGTTAGAGTGCAGTGCCGTATAACGGAAATTTTCTATTCACTTCAGGGTGAAACACGCACCATTGGTTTTCCGACTGTATTTGTTCGCCTGACAGGTTGTCCACTTCGATGTGCTTACTGTGACACGGCCTATGCATTTCATGGCGGTAAGAAAATGGCAATTAGTGATATTGTCGATCAAGTTCATGCCTACAATCCGCGTTATGTCACTGTCACGGGCGGTGAGCCGCTCGCTCAACAATCCTGCCATGAACTGCTTTCAAGATTATGTGATCTAGATGTCGAAGTTTCATTGGAAACAAGTGGTGCTATAGATATCTCTGCTGTTGATCCACGTGTAGTGTGTGTGATGGATCTTAAAACACCAGCATCAAATGAAGAGGCAAAAAACAGATATGAAAATATCGATAATCTTAAGCCTCAAGATCATGTGAAATTTGTGATCTGCAATAGAAATGACTACGAATGGGCATGTGAAAAGTTAACCAAATACAATTTGGAAAAACGTTGTGAAGTCTTATTCTCTCCAGTGCATGGAGATTTGAAACCAGCCGATTTGGCCGATTGGATAGTACAAGACAATCTACCGGTAAGAATGCAAATACAAATGCATAAATATTTGTGGGGAGATGAACAAGGTCGATGAAGAGGGCAGTAGTACTTTTATCAGGTGGTTTAGACTCAGTGACAACTTTGGCAATGGCTAAGGAGCAAGGTTTTGAGTGTTACACCCTGAGTTTTAACTATGGTCAGCGACATGATGCAGAACTCGTTGCTGCTGAAAAACTATCCAAACAAGTTGGCGCTGTTGAACATAAAGTTATTGATATAGATTTGAGATCAATCGGTGGTTCGGCGTTAACAGATAATAAATTTGATGTCCCTGAGCAACATCAGGACGGAATACCCATTACCTATGTGCCTGCTAGGAATACGGTATTTTTGTCGATTGCTTTAGGTTGGGCAGAGGTCTTATCCGCAGAGGCAATCTTTGTTGGCGTTAATGCAGTAGATTACTCTGGCTATCCAGATTGCCGTCCAGAATATATAGAAGCATTTGAACAGTTGGCAAATTTAGCTACTAAAGCAGGTGTGGAAGGTCAAAAGCTAACAATACATGCGCCGTTGATAAAAATGACTAAAGCTGAAATTATTCATCATGGAACAAAGTTAGGAATAGATTACAGTCAAACTATATCGTGCTACCAGGCTGATAGTGATGGCTTAGCATGTGGTCGATGTGATTCATGTCGATTTAGACAACAAGGGTTTGAGCAAGCGGGCATTGGTGACCCAACCTCATATCAATGCTAGCTGAGCCCAAATTTTGGATCATCCATCATATTTGCTTCCACCTCATAATTTTCAAATCGTTGTAAAGCTTTGACAAGATTAGTGTGAAGCTGGGGATCCTGACCAAATCGAATATAAGCTTCAGCAGCTGTAGCGATAGCTTCTAATTTGTCATTGCGCTCGGCAAGGTAAAGTATGGTATGAGCTAGAGCATGAGGATCATTATCACTTTCACGTACGAGTTCAGCATTATTTAAGGCATCAGAATAAACAGTGTCACTAGGTTTAGAAATAACAGTCATTATATTTCCCAAAGGAATAATTAAAGTTTTATTGTCTAGGGGCTTGCCATTTCTGTCAAATGGCGTATTATTTCGCGCTTGGTTTGGGCCGTTAGCTCAGTTGGTAGAGCACCGGACTTTTAATCCGATGGTCCCGCGTTCGAGTCGCGGACGGCCCACCAAACTTTCCTCTTAAAGATCATTGGTTTTCACCATATTCTGATCTGGCCTTCATAAGATTAAGCCGCGTGACTATAGTGATTTTCGAGTTATTGCTGTAGTTAATGTCATCCCTTAGTGGAGATTCGTGGTGGCAAGTTACTTTATAACTAAAGTTATACTGAAAAATAAACAAGTTTGATATCGGGCTGTTATTACCCGTTCGGGTAAAAATATCAAATCCAAAACATCTAGAAAGCGATCAGATGCCAAGCGCTGGGGTCATCGGTATGTTCTATCTGTGGAAGAGTATGACGCGAAAGGCACGAGAACGTGCACTGTGGGTCTTAACAGCTTTCTACCTTCGAGAAAATGTAGCTTGCAAAATATTTTGCGTTTTCATGACTATCAATCAATTTATTTCTCGGAACACTACTTACGAATAATGTATTATCATTCAATAATATTAACGAAGAAGACGCTAAAATATTAGTTAAGTAACTATTTAGGAAAATATTTCTTAGCAAATAATACTGTGACGTTTGTTCGTATAAAATCACTCTATCCAGATGAGCGAGACATCACTATGTTGAATGATAATCTATTCGTAACCAGCTATCGCTACATCATTATTATCGCATTAACTGCCTTAATGAGTGCCTGTACAACTCTTGGTCCTGACTTTGAAAAACCTGAAGTAGCAGTTTCAGAACAGTGGATGGATGATGAAAACTCCGCAATTGATAGTAAAGCAGAAGACATTAAGGCACAGTGGTGGACTGTATTTAATGACCCAGTTTTAGATGAGCTCATTGATACGGCTTACCAACAAAATTTAGATCTTCATATTGCTGCAACCAGAATTATTGAAGCACGAGCACAATTAGGAATTGCTGTAGGTAGTCTATATCCACAAAGCCAGAGTCTCGTTGGTGGTGCTACTCGAGATCATGTCAGTCAAAATTCATTTGGCAATTTTCCTGGCTTAGACACTTCTTTCACATCGTATGGCGTTGGTTTTGATGCCGCATGGGAATTAGATGTATGGGGGCGTTTAGCACGTGGTATCGAGTCCGCGGATAATAGCTTATTAGCTTCTGTTGCCAATTATGATGATGTGTTGGTGTCATTAACCGCTGAAGTAGCTGTTGCTTATGTGCAGGTTCGTACATTTGAAGAACGGATCAAGTTAGCAACACAAAATGAGGCCATTCAGCAACGTAGTTTAACAATTACTGAAGTACGTTTTAATAATGGTGCAACCACTGAGTTGGATGTCACACAGGCGAAAGCCTTACTTCATTCTACACGCGCATTGACGCATTCATTAGAAATAGGATTGCGACAATCTAAAAACGCATTGAACACCTTATTAGGTTTACCTCCAGGTGACCTTTCTAATATCTTAACTAAAAATGGTGTTATTCCTGCAGCACCCAATGAAGTAGCAGTTGGTATTCCTATTGAAATGCTCCGGCGCCGTCCTGATATTCGTCAAGCTGAACTACAAGCAGCTGCACAAAGTGCATTAATTGGTGTCGCTGAAGGTGAACTTTATCCAAAATTTGGTTTATTAGGTTCATTTGGCTTGGCATCAAATACTACTGGTAATAACAACTTTGGTGATTTCTTTAGTTCGGACAGTATTGTTGCTACTGTGGGCCCGGTTTTTAGTTGGTCTATACTCAATTATGGTCGGATTAAAAATGATGTTAGGGTGCAGGATGCACGTTATCAACAAACTATTATTCGTTATCAAAACAGTGTGTTATTAGCTGCTCGAGAAGTTGAAGATGCCATGGTGGGGTTTCTTAAGGCACAGCAACAAGCAACAGAATTAGCGGTAAGTGTAGGTTCATCGAATCGTTCAGTTGATTTATCATTAATTCAATATCGTGATGGCGTAACGGATTACACTCGAGTACTTAATTCACAGGACTTTTTGGTAAAGCAACAAGATAGCTATACTGCCGTTCGTGGTGAAATAGCATTAAACCTTATCTCAATGTATAAAGCATTGGGTGGTGGTTGGGAGATCCGTGAAGGGCAAGACTTTATCCCTGTAGACATGCGTGAGCAAATGGAGCAGCGTACAGATTGGGGTGAACTTCTGGACGAAGATCCAGCTGATCTAAAAGAAACTATTGAGAACAAAGATGCTTGGCGCAAACCTGACTGGTAGCCAATAAGATTATTCTAGAGGAAAGAACAATGAGGAAAACGACAATGAGTCGTTATAAAATTGTGTCAGTATTATTGATGGCACTCGTTCTGTCAGCCTGTGCTGATGAGCCGGCGCCAGAAAAAGAAGTGATCCGTCCAGTTCGTGCAATACAAGTTGCAGTTCAGACA
>QNEY01000114.1 GCA_003645385.1 Gammaproteobacteria bacterium
GATATGTCATGGTTTGTCATTATCAATCGGCAGCCCTGCTCCACTTGACGAACATTTTCTGATTCGTCTGAAAAAGTTTCTCGATAAACACAACATTCGCTGTTATAGCGAACATTTAAGCTATTGCAGTGATAATGGTCATCTTTATGATCTAATGCCGATACCGTTTACTCAGGAAGCTGTCAGCTACGTTGCTAAACGTATTCAACGAGTGCAAGAAATTCTGGAACGTCGGCTTGTGATAGAAAACGTGTCTTATTACGCAGCACCGGGTCAGGAAATGACTGAGATTGATTTTCTCAATGGCGTGCTTGAGCAGGCAGATTGTGACCTATTACTTGATGTAAACAATATCTATGTCAACAGTATTAATCACAAATACGATGCCGAAAGCTATATTAAGTCAGTTCCCAGTGAACGTATTGCTTATCTGCATATTGCAGGCCATTATGATGAGGCTGAAGATCTAAAAATTGATACTCATGGAGCGGATATCATTGATCCCGTATGGCAATTATTGGAAACAACTTACCAACATCATGGCGTAATGCCGACCTTGCTAGAACGCGATTTTAATATTCCTTCTGTTGCCTCATTGATTAGCGAAGTTAATCAAATCCGTCAATACCAATCAGCTCAGGAAGACAATGATGTCGCACGTACAGCATAAAGCACAAAGATTCATTGATACTCAATATCAGTTTGCTGGTCATATTCGTGATCCAGAGCATAATCCTGCACCTGATGATATTGAACAACGTCGAATGGCGATTTATCGTGACTTGTTTTATAACAATATTGAGGGATTTATAGCTAATGGTTTCCCGGTATTAAGACAAATCACCCCAGATGAAACATGGCACACAATGGTTCGTGACTTTATGGTCAAACATCACTGTAGAACGCCGTTATTTCATGAGATTTCACGTGAATTTCTAGCCTATCTTGAGAATGAACGTGATCTTTCGAATGATCCTGTATTTATTAAAGAGCTCGCCCATTACGAATGGGTAGAGTTGGCATTGAGTGTTTTAGATGCTGATGTTGAACCTGTACAGCTAAAACCAGAACAGGATTGTTTGGCACTTAAGTTAAAAACATCACCTCTTGCCTGGTCATTAGCCTACCACTACCCTGTCCATCAGATTAGTCCTGATAATCAACCTAATCATCCAAGTGACTCAGCAATATTTCTGCTTGTTTATCGTAATCAAACAGACCGGATGAGTTTTCTGGAATTAAATCCAGTTAGTGCTCGTCTTATTGAGTTGCTTAATGAAGGTTTAACCGGACGTGATGCTGCACAACAAATTGCTCAGGAACTTCAGCATCCAAACGCTCAAGTAGTGATTGATGGTGCTAAAGATTTAATAACTGATTGGATTCAGCGTGGTCTATTAATTTCTGGTAATAAAAAAGGCTGAAGATCACTCCTCAGCCTTTTTTCAAACAGATTACATATTTATTTTTATGCAGTTGCTAATTCTATAGCTTCTACAGATAAGCGAGTAATTTCATCCCAGTTTTCGGCATCAACAAGACTTGCCGCACACATCCACGAACCACCAACACAAGCCACATTAGGCAAGCTGTAATAGTCTTTAACATTCTTCTGATTAACCCCGCCCGTTGGGCAGAATGTTATTTGTGGAATTGGAGCGCCAATTGATTTAAGCATTGGAATACCACCAGCCGCTTCTGCTGGGAAGAACTTCATTTCAGTGATACCTTTTTCCAATAAACGCATTGCTTCACTTGGATTAGCAACGCCTGGTAATAAAGGAACACCAGTTGCTAATGCAGCATCGATCATTTTATCAGTTGTCCCAGGGCTAACAATAAATTCCGCACCGGCAGCAATCGCCTTGTTTAATGTTTCTATATTGATAATTGTCCCTGCACCAACAACCGCATCAGGTACTTCTGCTTTAATGCGTGTAATAGATTCTAAAGCAGCTTCCGTACGTAAAGTAATCTCTAATACAGTGATACCACCTTTAACCAACGCTTTTGCTAAAGGCACTGCATGTTCTACATTGTTAATCACCATTACCGGTACAATCGGTGATGAATTCATAATTTCTTTAATTGTTTTGCTCATTGTGTTTTATTCCAAAAATATCATTGAAGTATATTTGTCATCCTCGCGAATGCGGGGATCTATGGGCTGTTCACATATCCACTGCCATTAGATTCCCACCTTCGTGGGAATGACGTAATGTTTTGTTAATTTGTGCTGGTTTAATTTATTGGATCATTATTAAACATATTGATCGCTCCAGTTTCAGCAGAGGAAACACCTGTTCGGAAGCTATCAAACAACTCTCTACCCATACCATAATGATGATCTATACTACCTTTAATACATTGTGTACGTGCTTCAAAAATAACATTGTCAACTTGGATATTCAGCGATCCTGTTTGGGTATTCAAACGAATCATATCACCAGTACGGACACGCGTTAATGGACCGCCGACCTCACATTCAGGACACATATGAATTGCAGATGGCACTTTACCTGATGCACCAGACATTCGACCATCAGTCACAATTGCAACTTTAAAGCCTTTATCCTGTAATGAACCTAATAGTGGTGTAAGTTTATGTAATTCAGGCATTCCGTTGGCTTTGGGACCTTGGAAGCGCAACACTACAATCAAATCTTTTTCCATTTCACCGCGTTTGAATGCAGCAACAACATCATCTTGATCATCAAACACCATTGCTGGTGCTTCAACAATTTGATGCTCTTTTGCCACTGCCGAAATTTTTGACATTCCACGACCTAAGTTGCCGTGTATTAAATGTAAACCACCGGTATCGGAGAACGGTTTTCTAATCGTACCAATAACCTCACAATCCAATGAGTTTTCAGGCCCTTCTTCCCAGACTAATTTATCATCAATCAATTTAGGCTCTTTGGTGTAACTATTCATACCACGGGTTGCAGCAACCGTCATAATATCTTCGTGCATCAAACCATGTTTCAATAACTCACCGATTAGCACACCCATTCCGCCTGCTGCTTGGAAGTGATTAATATCAGCATCACCATTTGGATAAATTCGAGTAAGTAATGGAACAATTTTGGTAATTTTATCGAAATCATCCCAGTTGATGATAATGCCTGCTGCCCGTGCAATGGCGATTAAATGCATGGTGTGATTTGTTGAACCACCTGTTGCCATCAAACCAACAATGGCATTGATAATCGCTTTTTCATCAATCATATAACCAAATGGACGGAAATCATCACCCATCGCTGTATATTTCAATACTTGTTCGGTAGCGTTCTTGGTTAATTCTTCACGCAACGGTGTGCCTGGATTAATAAATGAACCACCTGGCAATTGTAAACCCATCATTTCAACCATCATCTGGTTACTGTTTGCAGTACCGTAGAATGTACATGTACCAGCACTATGATAAGAATCTGATTCAGCTTTCAATAGTGCATCACGATCAACCTTGCCTTCTGCATAAAGCTGGCGGATACGTACTTTTTCTTTATTTGGTAAGCCACTTGGCATCGGTCCGCCAGGTACAAATATCGCAGGTAAATGACCAAAACTTAATGCTGAAATCAATAGCCCTGGAACAATCTTGTCACAAATCCCAAGAAACATCGCCGCATCAAACATATTATGGCTGAGACCAATTGCCGCCGACATGGCAATTACATCACGACTGAAAAGTGATAGTTCCATTCCTGGCTGACCTTGGGTGACACCATCACACATTGCTGGTACACCACCAGCAAACTGAGCTATGCCACCAGCGGCTGTTGCCGCTGCTTTGATAGTCTCTGGATAATCCACATAAGGTTGATGTGCAGATAACATATCGTTATAAGATGAAATGATACCAATATTTGCTTTTACATCGCCTGATAAATCAGCCTTTTCACCTGCAGGACAAGCAGCAAAACCATGCACCAAATTGCCACAGCCCAATGTTGCACGATGTGGGCCAGTTTCAACGGCCGCATCGATACGTGCTAGATATACAGCCCTTGTCTTTCGACTACGCTTGATCACCTCATCGGTGACCGCTTCTAATACTGGATGAACCATATTTTGTTCTCTCTAATGCTTTGCTTGATTGTTGATTTGCAAAGTTCAATTTATTAAGTGGTTTTATGCTTCTTTAAACCAACTTTTAAGTATATTATGTGACCTTATATCTTACCCTGATTTGGCTCTTTTCGTACAGTTGATTTTTTCTATTATCTAACTAGATTAAGTTCCAACCACATTCATAACCCAAGAAAACAGAACAACCTGTGGCACCGTAACTAAAGGTAAAAATAATGCGATTTTCCACGATCCAGTGGTTTCACGTAGTGACATTATCTCAGTATAATCAGTAGCAACACCCGTCATCAGAAAAGCAAAACCATTACCTGGTGCCTGGGCACGAGTGACTAAATCGGCAGCGATTGGCGTTGATCCTTCCGAACAAATTTCCAGAATGGTCGCAATGATCAGAGTCATTCCCAAACCCGCCAATGTAGCTCCAAAATAAGTCTGAAAGCTGTCAATTGGTACAAATGTGCGAATAGCTGAAGCCAACAAAACACCCAACAATAACCAACGCACAATCATGCGTGAGTCTTTTAGACCTTCCCACATCATTGAGAGCCACCATTGGGCACTAAATTTTGCTTTCCTAAATCGTACTTTAGCCTCCTGCCAAGGTTTGAAACCATTCAATTCAACAGTGTTCGGGTTAGCGGGTAAGGTACCTCCACGAACCAGAAAATCAAATATTAAACCACTGACAATCCCTATAGTCATTGAACAAGCAATAAATAATAAAGTCCATTTCCAACCTATTAAAGCGATTAAAATTACTGTCAACGATAAAGAATTCCATGGACTGGCAATCAAAAAGGCCATTACTTGCCCAAGACTAGCTCCACGTTGATATAAACGCATTGCTACTAATAAAATACCGTGACTACATAAATCTAATAGCACACCCGCAAAGGTGGCACGAAATATTCCAAAAAAAGTATCTCCCTTGCCTAGCAATGAAGTAACAAATTCACGAGGCACGCGCCCCAAAACACCCACAAAAAACATCCCTAATGCTAATCCAATCCACATGCTATTCATTAATTGATGAATAGCTTCAGCCATATTGGCTACGGCAGGCCATGTTTGAATAAAACCTGCTGCAAACAAATCCAGTGAATATCCAATTGCCACTAATATCAAAGTTGACCATAACAACAAGTCTGGTCGGGACTTTTTATCAGGCTCACCACCACAGCAACTTGGTTGTTCAGCGGGTTCTGGTGATCCACAACAAGATGACATATTAAAATCCTCTAAATCTTCAGGTATGATCAACGACTATTCTACTCGGATAAATGTTCATTTTCACTTTTAGGCAACTTAAGATATATGACCGAAGGCAAACCATTACGCACAGTTCGCAGCTTTGTACGCCGCGAAGGAAGATTAACACCCGGACAACAACATGCCATTGATACGCTTTGGCCTCAATTTGCTATTGATGACGGTGACACGCTAATAGATCTCAATGAAGTATTTGGTCGAGATGCACCTAAAGTATTAGAAATTGGTTTTGGTAATGGTAATTCGCTCGTTCAAATGGCTACAAATCAACCTGATCACGATTTTATTGGTGTCGAAGTGCATCGTCCAGGTGTTGGTCAATTACTCAAAGCTATTGAAGAGCAAGATTTAACAAATCTACGTGTGGCATGTACTGATGCTGTTGAGCTACTAAAACACCGTATTACAGACAATAGTCTCACTCGGGTACAACTCTATTTCCCTGATCCTTGGCACAAAAAACGTCACCATAAACGACGTATTATTCAACCTCAGTTTGTCAAATTGTTGGCCAAAAAATTAAAGTCTGGAGGCCATCTTCATATGGCAACAGACTGGCAACATTATGCACAGCAAATGTTGGAAGACTTATCGAATAACGACAGCTTTATAAACTGTGCTGTTGACTCAACTTATATCCCTCGTCCTGATTACCGACCACTAACTAAATTTGAGCATCGTGGTCATAAATTAGGCCATGGTGTATGGGATTTATTATTTAAGCGGCATTAAATGTACTAAAAACTTGCACCATTTTCTTATTTAAGTTAGTTTTCATACTTAATTTAGATTATCAC
>QNEY01000115.1 GCA_003645385.1 Gammaproteobacteria bacterium
CCGGAATATTATCTTGTTGTAATTCCCAAGCGGTTAAACGTGCCCCTTGTAACCAAGGACGTGTTTCATCTGCATAAACATGTTGTATTTTGCCATCTATAAATGCTTGTCTGATCACACCCAAAGCAGTACCAAAACCACCAGTCGCTAATGCACCAGCATTACAGTGAGTAAGAACAATACTATTCTCTTTTAACAAGCTTGCACCCAATTCACCCATTTTGTGATTGGCTGCAATATCTTCATCATGAATGGTCTGTGCTTGCTTTAACAATACTGCTTCTGGTGATTCTGTATCGGGCAATGTCTCATACAATTCTGTCATATGATGAATTGCCCAGTGAAGATTAACTGCTGTTGGCCGTGATTCTGCAAGGTGTGCTAACGGCGCAGTCATTGCCTGCTTCCAGTTCACTGCGGCAATATTCCATGCTTGTCTTGCCGCAAGCACCACACCATAAGCTGCTGTTATACCAATGGCTGGTGCACCTCGCACGACCATGTCGTGAATTGCTTTTGTTACATCATCTGGATGATCGTATTCCAGCCAGATTTGTTGCTGCGGCAATTGTCGCTGATCTAGCAAATACAGCCTATTATCCTGCCAAACTATCGGCTGAATAGAATCAGTTTGTATTTCCAATGTCTTCTCCTTTTAGGGGACATCTATTTATTATGAATAAGCATATTGATAACGGTATAATCACCAAATGGAAACCGTTGATCTAATCATTCATGCTCGCTGGATAGTACCAGTCGATACACATCATCACGTATTAGAATACCACTCAGTGGTGATCAAAGATGGACGAATTGTAGCGCTCATTCCACAAGATCAGGCAAAACAACAATACACAGCCACAGCAGAGCAACATTTTGACCAGCATTGTCTAATGCCGGGCTTGATTAATAATCATACTCACACCGCAATGTCCTTATTACGTGGCCTTGCTGATGATTTACCGTTGATGTCATGGTTAAATGATCATATCTGGCCAGCAGAAAAACGTTGGGTCAGTGATGCCTTTGTTGAAGCAGGTTCTGAACTTGCCATAGCCGAAATGATTCGAGGTGGCACTACCTGTTTTAATGATATGTACTTTTTCCCTGATGCCACTGCGCGTATCGTTGATCAAAGTGGAATACGAGCAAGCCTTGGCATGATCATTATCGATTTTCCAAGTGCTTGGGCAGCTAATGTTGAAGAATATATTCACAAAGGCCAGCAACTGCATGATCATTATCGCCACCACTCACGTATCACAACAACCTATGCACCTCATGCGCCCTACACAGTTTCAGATGAAACTCTAGAAGCAGTGATCATGAACGCGGAAGAACTGGATGTTCCCATCCATATGCATATCCATGAAACGACAGGTGAAATTTCTCAAAGTGTAGAGCAACATGGTGTTAGACCGTTGGAACGCCTGAAACATCTTGGCTTATTGTCACCACGGTTAATTGCTGTTCACATGACCCAACTCAATGATCAAGAGCTAAACTGGTGTGCCGACTCCGGTGTCCATATTGTTCATTGCCCAGAATCCAACCTAAAACTGGCCAGCGGATTTTGCCCTGTTTCAAAACTAGAGCATCACGGTATTAATATCACTATAGGTACTGATGGTGCAGCATCTAATAATGATTTAGATATGTTTTCCGAAATGCGACAAGCAGCCTTGCTTGCAAAAGCAGTAGCTCAAGATGCTAGTACTATTCCAGCACAAACAGCTCTTGAAATGGCCACTATTAATGCAGCTAAAGCCTTAGGTATAGAAGAAATAACAGGATCTCTAGAAATTGGAAAAGCAGCAGACATGATTGTAGTTGATTTTTGTGATATTGAAAGTCAACCATGCTATGACGTAGTGTCTCAACTAGTTTATGCTACTGGTCGTGATAAAGTCACTGATGTATGGGTTGATGGCAAGCAATTGTTAAAAGATCGTCAGCTTACAACTCTAAATCAAGCTAATATTATCCAAAACACCCAAGATTGGTCCAACAAAATAAGGCAACAAGATCAATGACAACCACGCATACCAATGTCGACCCAATAGAAGTCGCCAAATTCGAAGCTTTGGCAACGAGTTGGTGGGATAAAGAAGGGGAATCTAAGCCGCTGCATGACATTAATCCATTACGCTTAGGCTATATTGAAAATCGGTGTGAACTTAAAGGGAAATATGCTATTGATGTCGGCTGTGGTGGTGGAATTTTATCTGAAGCACTAGCGAAAAATGATGTACAGGTTACCGGTATTGATATGGGTGAAATGCCTCTCAATATTGCTAAACTACATGCTTTGGAAACAGAACTGACCATTGACTATCAACAAATGACAGCAGAGCAAAAAGCCCAACAATCAGCTGATAAATATGATGTTGTGACCTGTATGGAGATGCTTGAGCATGTACCTGATCCGGTCTCGGTCATTAAAGCATGTGCACAACTTGTTAAACCCGGTGGAGATATCTTCTTATCGACACTTAACCGTCATCCCAAAGCTTATCTATTCGCTGTTCTGGGCGCTGAATACATCATGAACATGCTACCCAAAGGTACCCATGACTATCAACGCTTTATTCGTCCATCAGAAATGGCACATTGGTGCCGACAAGCTGGTCTGGAAGTCTGCGATATAACCGGACTAAGTTATAACCCATTAACAAAAACCTATAAGCTGAGTGATGATGTAAAAGTAAATTACCTTATGCACTGCCGGAGAGCATTAGATTGATCCAACCTTTTTCAGCAATCCTGTTTGATCTTGATGGCACCTTGGTCGATACCGCACCAGATCTTGCCTTTGCTTTAAATACCCTGCTACAGGAACAGGGGCTTGAAACTCTGCCCTATGCTGATATTCGACCTGTTGCCAGTCATGGTAGTGCTGGGTTATTGGGCTTAGGATTTGGCATATCAACACAACATCAAGATTATGCTTCGCTTCAACAACGATTTTTACAGCTTTATCAAGATAATATCGCTCGTGAAACCACCCTATTTGAAGGTATGGAAGAAGTCATTGAAAAGTTAGGGCAAGCAAATATCACGTGGGGAGTAGTGACCAATAAACCAGAATTTTTAACAGAACCTCTCATGGATGCATTAGGGCTGACCGAACGTGCAGCTTGCATTGTCAGTGCGGATACCACACCTTTTAGCAAACCACATCCTGCTCCCATGCTTCATGCTTGTAAACTTATTCAGCATCAACCAGAACAATGTCTCTACATTGGTGATGCTGAACGTGATATTGAAGCAGGCAAAAATGCCAACATGAAAACTGTTGCTGCCCTCTATGGCTACCTAGGAGAGCAAGACCATCCTGAAAACTGGCAAGCAGATGCCATCATCAACCATCCAAGTGATATTTTGAAATGGATTTAGATTTTACTATTGTTCAACAATTTGCCCAACAGCAAAATGGTCTGATCATTTTACTGATCACAAGCTGTCTGATTGGTGCACTGATTGTATTCCTAATTCGTGGTCGTAAAATCAGAAAGCTGGCTACAGAAAATGCCGAATTATCTTTAACACTATCATTAGAAAGACAAGCTACTTCACAATTAGATGAAGTCTTAGATCAAACTCGTGATCAACTTGCTAATACCTTTAATCAATTATCAAACGAAGCATTAACTCGTAATAATGATAGTTTTCTTAAACTAGCCGAAGAAAATCTGAAACGTTTTCAAAGTGAAGCTAAATCAGAATTAGGCTCCAAAGAAAAGGCAATTGAACAACTGATCAAACCGATCAGTGACGCCCTCACTCAAACTACCAAACAAATCAGTGAAATAGAGAAAGAACGTAAAGAAACCTATGGCAGCTTACGTACCACTATTGAACAAATGGCCAAAAGCCAACAATCCCTGCAGGAAGAAACTCACAATCTTGTTCAAGCACTCCGTCGTCCAGAAGTAAGAGGCCAATGGGGTGAAATGACTCTACGTCGTTTAGCCGAACTTAGTGGCATGGTGTCACACTGTGACTTTTTTGAACAAACACATACCCAAACTGAAACAGGTGCTATTCGTCCTGATATGATCGTTCGGCTACCAGAAAATCGAGAAATTATTGTTGATGCAAAAACACCTTTAGATGCGTATTTATCTGCCATTCAGGCAAAAGATGAACAAACTAAACAAAAAGAATTAAAACGCCACGCTCAAATTATTCGACAACGTGCCAAAGAACTTGCTTCTAAAAATTATTGGGCAGAGTTTTCACAATCACCTGAATTTGTGGTGTTATTTATTCCCGGTGAACATTTCTTATCTGCCGCTTTAGAAATTGATCAACAATTGCTTGAGGATACGATCAATATGAATATTATCCTCGCCACACCGACTAATTTTATCGCTCTGCTTAGAGCGGTATCATACGGATGGAAGCAACAAGCATTGGCTGATAACGCTATTGAAATTCGTGAGCTAGGTGAAACCCTATATAAACGACTCAGTGTCTTTACGAGCCACTTAACAAAGCTTGGTTCCAGCCTAAATAGTAGTGTTGATAATTTTAATAAAACTGTTGGCTCATTAGAACGACAAGTCATGCCTAGTGGTAAGCGTTTCCTGG
Source organism: Gammaproteobacteria bacterium (assembly GCA_003645385.1). Classification (GTDB taxonomy): domain Bacteria; phylum Pseudomonadota; class Gammaproteobacteria; order Nitrosococcales; family Methylophagaceae. The sequence goes on from QNEY01000115.1 coordinate 4,594, forward strand.
AAATGGGGATTCGTGCAAAAAATGAAATAGGAACCATCAAACCGATAGAGAAACAGATCCGTGATGTTAGGGTAGAGCATAATGACGACGACACAGTCTGATTTAGAAAACGCTTATCAATTTTGCCAACAGCTGGCACAAAGTCACTACGAAAACTTTCCCGTTGCCTCAGTCCTATTACCCAAAAGGCTAAGACAACCAATAAGTGTCATTTATGCCTTTGCTCGAACAGCTGATAACTTTGCTGATGAAGGTTCAGAAGATCAAAAAATACGGTTACGACAATTAGATGATTACTCCACGGCCTTAAAGCAAATCAGCCAGCAATATTATCAGGGCAGTAATCCTATTTTTATTGCTCTAGAAGACGTCATTCAAAGGCATAAGCTACCCATTCCATTATTTGAAGATCTGTTATCAGCATTTGAACAGGATGTAGTTAAAAATCGCTATGCAAATTTTGATGAGGTATTAGATTACTGTATACGGTCTGCCAATCCTGTAGGGCGCTTATTACTTTACCTCAATGGTGAGCCTAACGACGAACAGTTAAAACAGTCTGATGCTGTATGTACTGCTCTACAACTTATTAACTTCTACCAAGATATCGTACAAGACTACACAGAATCAGATCGCATCTATATTCCTCAAGATGAACTCTCTTCAGCAGGCATAAAAGAAGAAGATTTAATTCAAACAGATAGTCATAGGATTGCACCACTTATTCGTAGTTTGTATCAACGCACTGAATTAATTATGGCAGAGGGTTATCACTTAGGTTCGTATTTATCTGGTCGGATGGGTTGGGAAGTGAGAGCCATGACATTAGGTGGAATTACAACTCTTAATAGGCTAATGTCGCAAAATGATAATGCTCTCTTAGATCGTCCTAGGTTGAGTAAACTAACAATGCTCAAAATTTTATTCTCAAGTGCATTTAAAGCTATCTATATCCAATCAGCTAAACAATTGATCAATGTCCCTAAAAAGAGTTAATTTAAACTTTGATTGCCAACCTTTGATGGTTTGAATCTTAAATAATCTTTTGCTGGAATTGGCCTCATTTCCCCTGTTCTAGGGTTACCAGGACGTTCCTCTTGATGTTCAACGTAAAACTGGCCCAGACCTTGAAGTCTAACTATATTTCCATCACGTAATGTTTTAATGATCTCTTGCTTAAATGATTTTAAGACTTGGAAAACTTGTTCTTCTTCCATATTTAAATCTGAAGCTATTATTTTTGCTAAACCTCTATCGCTTTGTGCAAATGCTACCGAAGATAAACTCATCAATAGCAGAAAATAGATTAACTTCTTCATTTTCTTACTCCACAGGGATAGTTTTTTAAAAGTATTGTACAAACTGTTGTCAGTATTAACGAGTTTTCGTTCGTATGGATCTCTACAAATCTCAGACATTAAAAAAGCCCATCTTCGTATAACGATGAGCTTGTTTTATATTTAAAGCCTGGCAGTGACCTACTCTATTCGTATCATCCTGATACTCACCCCTTCGGGGCCATCCTTCGGATGTTCAAATATGTTCCATACATATTTGTCACATTGCA
>QNEY01000116.1 GCA_003645385.1 Gammaproteobacteria bacterium
AAGTATTATTGTCTACGAGAGTAGATAATGACATCCGAGGTGACCAATGCAACAACGAAGAAAATACACGCAAGAATATAAGCTAGAAGCAGTTCAATTAGTCTTGCAATCAGAGATAGCTATTTATCGATCGCTACCAATTTAGGTATCAATGACAATTGTAATGGTTTAATGATTCAGGACACCGAGTTAGATATTTTCGATGAAGCTATCCATCTTCGTGTTCTGATTTTGTCGACCATTACAAATGAGGTTAGAGAGATCATTAAGGAATATAGAAGCAGTAAATAGTCAGACGAAAGATGGGCACCTTTTTTGAGGATTTTGTTGACCGTTACAATATTTTTCAGCCACACTTGGTTACATTAAAAAAGAAGAGGGTAAATGTTATGGTTTACGTCAAAAGGATTGTTCTGGATGTGCTTAAGCCCCATCAACCTAATGCACTGGAGTTTTCTCAGGCCATTGCTGAAGTAGGAGTCGACTATCGTGTGCGCTTGACCGTCCTTGAAGTCGATGAAAACACTGAAACACTTCGCGTTGAGGTGGAGGGAGGTGCTATTGATTTTGAGGCGATTCAATCTGCCATAAGCGGTATGGGAGGTTCGCTTCACAGTATTGATGAAGTAGAAGTTCAAAGTGAAACGGATGTTGATTAAGGATCCATGAGTTTGTTAAACCAGGCAAGATTTCTGCTGCGCATCACCGGTACCCACGACATTGTGCGGCGCTATTTTGTGGTCAACGGGTTTGATGGTGCACTCACCATGCTGGGTCTCATCATCGGGTTTCATGTCAGTGCACATGCCGATTTATCTATCATTATTAACGTTTGCCTTGGTGCGGCCATTGCTCTGGGAATGAGTGGTGTGAGTAGCGCCTACGTCAGTGAAGTAGCAGAACGAAAGCGTGCCTTGAGGAAACTGGAGGAGGCTATGATTAGCGATCTTAACAAAAGCACACATGGCAAGGCGGCACGCTTAGCGCCATTGTTGATCGCTCTGGTTAACGGCTTGGCACCTCTTATTATTTCACTTCTGATACTGACTCCACTATGGTTGTCGAATACCGGTGTCACCTTGCCGGTATCACCGCTCTATGTTGCTATCATGATTGCGCTGCTGCTGATCTTCTTACTGGGTGTTTTCCTTGGCCGAATTGCAGACATTTCATGGCTACGCAGTGGCATTCAGACCTTGCTGGTAGCCTTAGTGACTGCTGCACTCATTTATCTGTTTACTGTTCAATAAGATGCAGCCGATAGTCTGGCATAGACTTGAAGCTGATGAAGCGTTGCGGCACCTCAAATCTTCGATTCCGACCGTAGCCTCCCCACTTCTTCATCTATCACTTCCATGAATTTTTCAGGGATTTCGTTATCAATACACGCTCTTTAATCTTTCGATTAAAGAATCCAAGACCAAATTTTCCATTATCTCTATTACACCATCACATGTCAGGTGAGGATCTTACTCATCATTAGCCATCTTTCCCCAGTCATGCATTGCCCAAAGAACGGGCTCCAGTGTCTTCCCAAGTTCAGTCAAGGAATACTCTGTTTTTGGTGGGACTTCAGCATAAGCTTTCCTATTAACAATGTTATCGGCTTCAAGTTCACGTAACTGTGAAGTCAGCATTCGCTGTGTGATGGCTGGTATCAGTCGACGTAATTCATTAAATCGTTTTGTTCCATCAATTAGATGATGAATTATCAGACATTTCCATTTTCCACCAATCACACTCATGGTGAGTTCTACAGGGCAGTTATATTTTGAAGTATTTTCAAGTCGCTGTTTATTCATAAATACTCACTTAAGTATATTTTTTATACTAGGGCACTTTAATGTGCGTACTTACGAAATACGCATGTAAGAACTATAGTGACTATTCTTAAGCGAGGCAAGTATCAAATGGTTCTTGTGATTAATAACGACTGGAGAAGAAAATGACGAATATTAATGAACACATCGATAGGTATTTTGCAGACAGACTAACTCCCGATAATGCTGCATTACTTTTGGTTGATCACCAGTCAGGCCTGGCATTAGGTATAGAAACCATGAATCCTGAAACTTTTCGGAATAATGTTGTCGCTATGGCAAAAATAGGCAAGATTTTTAAATTGCCAACAATTATAACTACCAGTGCTGATACGGGTCCAAACGGTCCCTTAATGCCTGAGATCACCAATGTATTTCCAGATGTAGAAATTATTCGCCGAGAGGGAGAAATTAATGCATGGGATGCTCCTAAGTTTAAAAAAACAGTAGAAGCCACAGGTAGGAAAAAACTAATTATTGCTGGAATATCAACAGATGTTTGCTTGCTTTTTCCTGTACTGTCAGCAATAGCAGAAGGTTATGATGTTTATGCGGTATTTGACTCATCAGGAACATGGAATGATATTGCTCAGCAGGCAACGATGATGAGGCTTGCACAAGCCGGCTGTAAAACGACTAACTGGGTGTCTGTGGCAGCTGAATTACAAAATGACTGGCGCAATTCAACAGGAGAAGAGCTTGCAGCTTTGTTCAGTGAACACTTAAGCTTTTATGGTCATCTCATCAGCAATCTGACAGCACCAGTATAGGTGTTAGAAGGTAAAGAGTAGTTTTCAGAAGCACTGGCAGGTTAAATAGGTCTAGAAGATAATGCTTGGAGAGAGCTAGAAAGTTATTGGTTTCCCTTGCGATCATTTAAATATAGTGTAATTTTGTGTTTGATTCCAACCGCAGCCTCCATTTCTTTATATCCCCATTATCCCTTTGTTCAAGGTGCAAGTCTTGTAGACCCACCGTTTATATCAGCCCCATCTCACTAGCGAGGGTTGGGGCCTTTTTATGAAAGCCATTAGATCTTCTTATCCAAATAGATCTAAAACAGCTTCAGCTGCTGCATCGTTATAAGGTAGCATTACATGGTCAGCACCCGCAGCTTTCAATTGTGTTGCATCAAGAAGGCTATGGGCCGTCGCTGCGACCTGTCCCTTGAAGCCCTGCTCACGCAAACTATGCAGCAGTGCTAGATTGACATGCCTTTCTCGCACACTACTTATAATCCATCGTACTTGCCCAAGTGGAAGTGATGAAAGAAATTCAGGATCCTCAGCATCACCATAATGCAATGTAGTTCCATCCTCCTTATAACGGTGCACCAGATCTGGATCAAAATCTACGCCTAGCACTCGGAAGCCACGTTTCTGAAGCTCCCTTGCTATTCCAGTTCCAAACCGGCCTAAACCAAACAGAATGACATCATAATCGCCTGATTCTACATTCAAATCGTGAGCATCTTCTCGGTCTGTCTGTTTGCGTTCAAACATAGACAGAAATGGAGAAATAAGCTCGTAGATGGGGTGGGAATATAGAATCATATAGGTAGAGACACTAATGGTGATCAAGCCCACTAAAGTGATTAGACTCATGGTGTCAGTGTTTATATGGCCAAGACTTAAACCCAGAGCCCCAAGGATGAGAGAGAACTCACTGATTTGAGCTACTGTTAGACCGGCCAAAAAACCGGTACGTTTTCGGTAGCCCATGAATCCCATGATACTCATCACAATCAAGGGGTTTCCAATGAGCACGAATAACGAAAGCAATATGGCCGGCCATATTTGGTCGCCTAGTTTTGCTAATTCTAAACCTGCACCGAGATCAATAAAAAAGAAAAGTAGTAGAAAATCTCGCAGACCCACAAGACGGGCACCAATAGCTTCACGGAAGGGTGTGGAAGCCAAAGAAACACCCGCGAGAAAGGCACCCACTTCTTTGCTGAATCCTAGATGTACTCCTACTGCACCTAGTGTCACTGCCCAAGCAACAGCAAACAGTACGAGCAGTTCTGTCGAGCGGGCCAGCTGATGTAAAAGCGGTGTTAATGCGTAACGCATCAATAACCCGATAGCGGCAAGAAATAGGCCGCCTTTGACCAGGACTTCGATAGCTTCCCGGCCAAGACTGGTAGAGTTGCTTGCTTCACCTAATGCAGTCAGACCAATCATTACGAGGATTACGACAATATCCTGAATGATTAGGAATCCGATTGCGATACGCCCATGCAGAGTATCCACTTCACGTTTGTCAGACAATAGCTTGACGATGATAATGGTACTAGAGAAGGTTAACGCCACTGCTACGTAGAGAGATGTTATTGAATCCATCCCTAAAGTGACAGCGATTACATAGCCGACCACAGAGGTGAAAAATACCTGTCCTAAGCCTGTAGCCAGTGCCACTGGCCCCATAGTTCGGATGATGTGTAAATCCAGTTTGAGACCGACCACAAACAACAATAACGCGATGCCCATTTGGGCTAGCAGATCAACCTGATCGTTTGCCGTCACCCAGCCTAAGGCTGATGGCCCAACTAAGATGCCCACAGCGATGAAAGCAACAATCAGCGGCTGGCGTAACCGCACACCGATAGCGCCAATAATAGCGGCTAACAGCAGAAGTACGGCTATTTCTGTAAAAACATCAGTGAAAATTGGAGTCATTATTCAGTTATCAAGGCTATTTGGCATTATCCTGCTCTACCGTAGGTGTGTGTGATATTGACCGATGTTTACCTAGACCAAAAATAAGATCCTCTTGGGGTAATTTCACGACTAACCAGTACCCGATGCTGATAGCCATGACTACAGATGCTATACCCAATAGATATTCTGGCTCAAGTTTATCCAGATCAAGAATGATAACTTTTCGGGCAATAGCCATCAGTGCTGTTGCCATAACAATTTTGACATGGATAACATCATCTCGTAGATATACGGTGATGTTAACGAAAATCTCAATAGCAATTAGCACCGCCATAAATGCACCGAAAGTAGCCAACATGTCCGGAATGGTCAAAATGTAGTTAGGTGGATTGACGAGTTTTTGATAAAGTGTCCAAGCGACATCAACTACGCCCATCACGATCACAAACACCATTAAAATGGCTAACAGGCGAACTGCCATCCGAATAATGACTTGTAGTTTAAGAATAAGCGGTTCACTCGTTTTCATGGTCAATTTTCCTAATTTTCAATAAGCGTGATAGGTGTGACAAAGTCATGTGGTTTTACCGTTAATACCGAACAAGTCACCTCATTTAGTACTTTTTCTGCCGTATTACCAATAAAGAAGCCGGGAATCCCTGTGCGACAAACGGTTCCCATCACAAGCAGTTCAATATGCGTGTTATTCACTAGCTCAATAATGGCGTCAGCAGTGTCATCACGTTTCACTAGATGTTTACGGACATCAATATTATTTAGACCAACGCTGGCAATGAGTTTTTTAAGTTTGCTTGCGTATTGATGAAGAAGTTCCTTACCTGCATTTTGGATGGCCTTTTCACTTAATGCTCCACGAACTTCCATATACACTTCACCAAACAATGACCATACTTGTACAATATGAAACTCGCTATTTTCCCGTAGCGCCATTGAGCTAGCTAATTGTAGGATAAGCGGATTAAGTAATTCCTGTTTAGTATCTGGAGCCTCGACTGACACATCGACGGCAGCCAATATACGCCCATATTTGGTGTTTTCAGCCTGCTTAACAACCCAGACAGGACAGGGGCATTTACGCATAAGATGCATGGATGTGCTACCAAAAAGCCTCTCTTTTAAGCCGCTCTTACCTTCGGCTGTAATAATAACTAAATCATGCTTCTCACGAAGTACTTGTCGAATAATTTCTATAAAAGGCGTTCCCGTCATTATCTTTGCTGTTGCGTTAATTCCTAGCTGTTTCATTTCAGTCACAAGCTCATCAAGTTTTTCCTGATGAGCATTGATTGCTAGAGAAAGCAGTTCTTCGGGAGATATGACAGTACTAATAAGATCTTTATTATCCGGTATTGCCTTGACCACTGAAAAAATAGTTATGTGTGCAATGTTTTCTCTAGCTAGAGATTTAGCATGTTCCACAGCTACCTGTTGATCAATGGTTGGATCGAAAATAAAGATAATATTTTTAAACCTTTTCATACAGCCCCCATTACTATTCAATTATATAACTGTCCCACCTAATATGATTAATGTAAATAGAAAATGCTACGTACAGTTATTGACAGAACTCCAAGTGTTTTTGGCTTAGCCTTTCAAAGCTAATTATTCCACTGACCAAACTCCCAACCAAAAACGCGACAAAACATCCATC
>QNEY01000117.1 GCA_003645385.1 Gammaproteobacteria bacterium
GTAAGAACTATTGTTGAATCGCTAGTGAATGAATATTTTCATGATTATCTAGTGGAAAATCCAACAGATAGTAAATTGATTGCCAATAAAATGGTTGATGCTGCACGAGCTCGTGACGCCGCACGTAAAGCACGTGAGTTAACGCGGCGCAAAGGTGCTTTAGATATTGCCGGCTTACCAGGAAAGTTAGCTGATTGTCAGGAGCGCGACCCTGCCCTTTCAGAATTGTTCTTGGTGGAGGGTGACTCTGCGGGAGGTAGTGCAAAACAAGGCCGCGATCGACGTACACAAGCTATTTTGCCGCTGAAAGGAAAAATCCTTAATGTTGAGCGTGCACGCTTTGACAAAATGATCAGTTCGGCAGAGGTTGGAACGCTAATCACAGCCCTGGGCTGTGGTATCGGTCGTGATGAATATGATCCAGAAAAATTGCGTTACCATCACATCATCATCATGACTGATGCTGACGTGGATGGATCTCATATCCGAACCTTATTATTGACCTTCTTTTATCGTCAAATGCCAGAATTAGTGGAGCGCGGACATATCTACATTGCCCAGCCACCATTGTATAAAATCAAGAAGGGTAAACAAGAGCGTTACGTAAAAGATGATGCTGAAATGGAGCGCTATTTGACGGAGCTTGCTTTAAATAATGCTGAATTGTATCCATCTGAAACGGCGGAGGCGATCACTGGCAGTGCATTGATGGTATTAGTTGAGGAATATCAGACGGTTACAACTATTATTTCTCGCCTATCCAGCCATTACTACCCAGCATTTCTTGAGCAGTTGATTTATCAGGCTGCAATTCCAGAGTTATCAGATAGCTCTGCTATGGAAATATGGCTCTCGGAGATTGAGCAGCGTTTGAATAGCAACTTGCCAACAGGTACTAGCTATAAGCTTTCAGTTGCCAGCAAAGATGATGAGCCAACACTTTATATCAATGTTAGTTTTAGCCGCCATGGCATTAGTACTGACTACCATATTCCAGGTGAGTTTTTTGCCAGCACGGAATATCAGCGTATTTTGACCTTTGCGGACAAGATTAATGGTTTATTTGCAGAAGGTGCTCGGGTACATCGTGGTGAGCGCAGTGAATTAATTGATAACTTTTCACAGGCTGTGACATGGTTATTAACTGAGGCACGAAGAGGGCAGAATGTTCAACGTTATAAAGGTTTGGGTGAAATGAATCCTGAACAATTGTGGGAAACTACCATGGATAAAACCAAGCGTCGCTTATTGCAAGTGAGGATTGAAGATGCAATTGCAGCGGATGAAACGTTCAATACCCTAATGGGTGATAATGTTGAGCCACGCCGGGAATTTATTGAAACCCACGCGTTGCAGGCAACTAATCTGGATATCTAAATGCCTTAATCGTAGCTATGCAGGAATTATTCCTGAAAACAAAGGTCATAATCAGCAGTATTATTATGGCCTTTGTTGTTATTGGGTGAGTGAAATTTACGTGGAGAAAAACATGACAAACAATGCTGCACGATATGATCATGTACAAGTCATTTTGCATTGGCTAATGGCAGCGGTAATTTTGTTTATGATTGCCCTGGGGTTGTACATGATTGAGCTGCCGAAGCAGTCTGAATTGCCCGTTGGTGAGGAAAGTGTACGAGCATTTTACTTCTTGTTGCATAAGTCTATGGGGATTACAGTCGCTGTGCTTATTATATTGCGCGTGGCCTGGCGTTTGACTCATAAAGCCCCTCCTTTGCCTGACACTGTTTCAAAATGGCAACAGAAGGCAGCTGGGGCTGTTCACGTGCTAATTTACCTTGTTATGATTGCAATGCCGATTTCCGGTTTTATGCAATCCTTGTTTAGCAAATACGATACTAAATTCTGGGGAATCGTTCTGCCTCGTATGGCTGAAGCGGATGAAGTGATGAGAGAAAGCTTCAACCAAGTACATGAGTGCCTTGCTTTTTTACTGATTGGTTTGATTGTCATACATTTAGCCGCTGCAATTAAACACCGATTGTCAGGCACAGAAATAACGGACAGAATGTCTCTCAGAAGAGACTAAGTTACCCAAAAATAAAAAGGCCCGAATAGGGCCTTTTTGCTAAGTAACACTTGAGAAAACACTTCTTTTCCTTAGTGCAGTTTGATTTTAGGGTGTACGCTACGGCGGAATAAATGGGATAATGACAGCATTCCGACACGGAAGAGTCCAAACAAAGCAACTTGATGCATTTTGTATAATGATAGATACATAATTCGGGCCATAAAGCCTTCAATCATCAAGCTTCCTTTGCTTAAATTGCCCATCATATTGCCAACAGTGCTATAGCGACCCAGAGAAACCAGTGAGCCATAATCATGGTATGCGTACTCAGGAATGTCTTTACCAGTCATACGTCGAGTTAGTGATTTATAGACTAGATCGGCCATTTGATGTGCCGCTTGAGCACGTGGAGGCACATTTTCATCTTGGCCTATCCATTTGCAGGCACAACAATCACCAATTGCGTAAACATCATCATCTAAGGTGGTTTGTAAGGTCTGTTTGACAACTAGTTGGTTCATCCAGTTAGTTTCCAGACCATCAATATCTTTGAGAAAGTCAGGAGCTTTAATACCCGCAGCCCACACTTTAATCGCAGCGGGAATTATTTTGCCACTTTCAGTTTTGATTTCATCTGCGGTGATTTCAATAACACGTTCATTTGTCAGTACTTCTACACCAAGTTTTGAAAGTTCTTTTTCAGTAGCTGTAGAAAGGTTTTCAGGAAGCCCGGGCAACAGGCGTTCAGCAGCTTCAATAATGCTGATTTTCACATCGGTAGGTTGAACTTCGTCCAGACCATATGCTGTTAATAAGTGTGAAACCTCGTGTAATTGGGCGCTAAGCTCAACACCTGTGGCACCAGCGCCAACGATGGCAATATCCAACTGACCTTCATCAAGGGGCTTGTCTTGAGTGTGAGCACGCAGATAGGCTTCGAGAAGTTGTGATTGGAATGTTTCAGCTTGTGAGATTGTATCTAAAAACAAGCAATGATCAGTCACACCTTTAATGCCAAAATCATGGCTCACACTGCCGACAGCGATGACCAGGTAATCATAGTCAAAACTACGATGAGGGATGATTTCTTCACCATTGTCATTATATGTAGGAGCGACGCTGATCTGCTTGTTTGTACGGTCTAGTCCGTCCATTTTACCAAGGCGAAAGCGAAAGCCGCTACACATTGCTTGGGCAAGATATTCTATTTCATCTTCGTGTGAATCAAGTGTTCCTGCAGCTACTTCATGCAGCAAAGGTTTCCAGATATGGGTATGAGTACTATCAACCAAAGTAATGTTGGCCTTACCTTTTTTACCGAGTTTACGACCCAGCTTGGTGACCAGTTCAAGGCCCCCTGCTCCGCCACCGACTACTACGATATTAGGTATGTTATTTGCTGCTGATGTCATTATTGTTCAACTCCAGTAAATTTGTTTCTCGACATGATTCTATCGTATAAGAGGCTGCTATAGAAAACCTTAATTTTTACTATGAGGCCAGAGTCTGGCAAAATTCATCTATTACTTTGTTCAATTTATAGGTACTTTATGCAATCACGCCCTGAAAAACCACGTTTAGCTTGGGCTGTAACAGGTTCAGGCCATTATCTGGAAGAGTGTCTGGATATTATCCGTGATTTGGAAGATGTCGATTTGTTTTATAGCCGTGCTGGTGAAGAAGTGATTCGCATGTATGGTCACGATCCCAAGACTGTAAACAGTAAAGGTCGGGTGTATCGGGATCGTGCGGCAAGTTCTCCTCCGGTTGGCTTATTCTATCGTGGTGATTATCATACATTGGTCGTTGCACCAGCCACCTCCAATACCGTTGCCAAAATGGTATTGGGCTTGTCAGATACGCTAGTGACGAATGTTTATGCACAAGCAGGTAAGTGTCGTATTCCCAGTATTGTTTTAGCGTGTGATACAGAGCCTGAAATGGATACCCCTGCTCCGGATCGTATTGTTAAAGTATGGCCACGAGAGATCGATTTGTCTCATACTCATAAGCTGCGTTCTTTTGAGGCAACAACAGTTGTTGAGAATCCAGAAAAATTATTAGCGGCATTGTGTGTTCGTTTGGATGAGCTCAAATAACTTATGGCTGAAAAGCTATTATTCTTAACCGGTAAATTGGCAGAACCCAGTTTACGTAAAACCCTTGCTGAGATGGCATCACTACCTTTTGAATACCGTATTCACCAGTTAGGGCTTTCTGTTGCTGCATTGATGACCGATAAAATGATCGCTCGTCGTCTAAAGAAGGACGACTTTAAGGATTGTGATCAGATTATTGTGCCGGGGCGTTGTCGTGGCGATCTGGATGTACTGAGCGAACAGCTGGGTATTCCAGTGCTAAGAGGTCCAGAAGAAGTAAAAGATTTACCGATATATTTTGGTCGAGAGCGAAAACAGCCTGATTTGAGTCGCTATGACGTTAATATCTTTGCTGAAATAGTCGATGCTCCAGATCGAGATATTGATAGCATTCTTGAGCGTGCAGATTATTATCGTGACTGTGGTGCCAATGTTATTGATATTGGTTGCCTGCCGGAAGAACAATTTCCGCATATGGAAGAGGTGATTGTTGCACTACATGAGGCAGGGTTTAAAGTCAGTGTTGACTCCTTAGAACTTGATGATTTACGTCGGGCAGGTAAGGCCGGTGCTGATTATCTGCTCAGCTTGACCGAAAAAACATATCATCTAGCTGAAGAAGTTGATTCGGTGGCTATTCTGGTTCCAGCAGAGCGTGGATCTTTAGTTTCTTTAGAGCGTGCAATGGAGTCGATGGATAAAATCAACCGGCCCTGGATTGCTGATCCGATACTTGAACCCATTCATTTTGGTTTAACAAATTCTATCGTGCGATACCATGATCTACGTAGCCGTTATCCTGATGCACCGATGATGATGGGGGTCGGAAATCTAACTGAACTGACTGATGCTGATACCAGTGGGATTAATGCAATATTATTTGGAATAATCTCTGAACTTAATATAACTAACGTGCTAACAACCGAAGTGAGTCCTCACGCACGAAGTGCAATACAAGAAGCAAATGTGGCTAGAAGAATGATGTTTGCTGCACGTGAAGACAATAGTTTACCTCGTGATTTCAGTTCAGATTTACTGGTTGCCCATGAACGTCGACCTTTTCCTGATAATGCAGAAGATATCACGGAACTCGCCGGTAATATTAAAGACCCAAATTACAGAATAAAGGTGGCCGAACAAGGCCTCTATATGTTTAATCGTGACGGCCTGATGCAGGGCACGGATCCCTTCGCTTTTTATCCTCAACTAGATTTAAAGGATGACACTGGACATGCATTTTATTTAGGTGCTGAGTTAGCAAGAGCACAAATAGCTTGGCAACTAGGCAAGCGCTATACTCAAGATGAAGAGTTGGAATGGGGTTGCGCTGTTACAAAAAAACAACAAGATTTAATCGATCAGAAAGCAGAAGGTTCAACTATGAAATCAAGGAAAAAATGTGGCACAGCTTGAATGCAAAATCCATGAAGTCATTGTGACAACATTAAATGAACAAGGGCAAGCACATTCTGCACCGATGGGGGTAACCCAACGTGATGGCCATATACTGATTAAACCATTTAAGCCATCTGCAAGCTACAATAACTTAAAGCAACACCGGCAATGTACAATTAACTACATTGATGATGTGCGCGTGTTTTCAGGAGCATTAACGGGTCGACGAGACTGGCCTACACTGCCCTGTCAGCAAATTGAAGGTGAGTATTTGAGCAATGCATTAGCTCATACGGAGTTGGAGATTATTGCATTTGATGATGATGATCCTCGGGCTTGTTTTACCGGTTCAGTGATCTGTGATGTGCAACATGCCCCTTTTCGAGGTTTTAATCGAGCTCAAGCTGCTGTTATCGAAGCTGCTGTATTGGTGAGTCGGCTTAACATGTTGTCAGCACAAAAAATACAACAAGAAATCGCTTATCTCTCTATCGCGATCGAAAAAACAGCAGGTTTGAGGGAGTTAGAAGCTTGGGGTTGGTTAATTGCA
>QNEY01000118.1 GCA_003645385.1 Gammaproteobacteria bacterium
AGGCTTCATTATTACTACTGATTCCACAAATACACAGCATGAGCAACATTTCCATTACCACTGTAAGAAAACTCACTGCAAAGCTGTTTAAGCAGACCTTCTCCCCGCCCGCACAAACCTTCATTTTCAGCTAATTCCTTAGCATATTGTTGATAATCAAAACCTTCACCACTATCAGCAATTTCAATATCTAAGCGACCACCAGTTGATTCAGGTTGGTGAGACAATGACACTTTGATAAAACCATCTTGTAATTCCGCTAATCGTTGTCCGCGTAATAAGTAATATTCGGTAAAGCCATTAGCACTTTCTTTGAGCTTGGAATCCAGATTTAATAAACCATGCTCCAGAGCATTACTGCATAACTCAGCTAACACAGTATAAATGCGTTGCCGATGCTCATGTGGAGCCTGAATCTGTACAACAATATTGACCAATAGAGGTACAATATCAAGCGTACGCAATGTGTGGGCAGAAAAATAAAAATGGGCATCCCATTGGGAAGCAGCAATATCAGATTGCTGTGATGTACTAGGTGTTGAAAAATCTAATTGATGCACGATAGCAACGTCTAATTCAACCATCGTTAAATCATCAGTCTGGCCATCAGAAAACTCCGTCAGCACCTGTTCCAATGTCGCTAGATCCCGACCTTTTGCTAAAGCCAGGTCTATACTATGCTGACCAAATTTATCTCCCTGCTTATTGACTGCATGGCTAACGCCATCAGAGCACCAAAACACCTTGTCACCAGCAGCCACTTCTACAAAAACCGTTTCAAGATCTGCCTTATGCATTTCAGATACACCTAGCGGAAGATGGTCTGATACAACTCTATGCTTGATCTGAGAATCCTGATCAATAACTAACATGTCAGGCAAACCGCCATTCCAGACTGCCAGCATTTTGCCCTCTTGTTCCAGCTCAACTAAACAGGCGGCACAAAATAAATTTTCCGGCAAAATAAATAATAACTTCTTATTGATCTCTTCAATAATGTCACTGATGCTAAAACCTTTTTGGGTCATTCCATAAAAGACTTCAGCAACAGGTAATGCACCTACAGCTGCTGGTAAACCATGACCAGTAAAATCTCCAATAAATATATTAATACCACCTGACGGCTTAGGAGCACTTAAAACAAGATCACCACTGAATCGGGCTAGAGGCTTACTCAACACTTGAAGACAAGGTAAATCAGTCCCACTCATTGTGGCAATGCGATCATACAAGTGATCTGCGGCAGCTAAATTCTGCTCAAAATCATTCTGCAGCTCTTGTATGTCATTAGTGACTTCAGACCGATTAATGGCTCTAATTTCCAGCAAAAAATAATATTGTTGCTGTAATTCAATACTTTTAATCGTAAGTTGTTGAGAGGAAGATTCGTTGATGAATGCTAATGATAGCGTGATTGATTCTTGTAATTTCTGGCCAAGAACATTATCAAGAGCTTTATTTAACAAGGCTGGCAGCTCAGAATTCGAAAAAAGTGCTGCTAATGTTTTCATTGTCGCATGTTGCGAGCTGATCTGGCTTTTCTCAACTAACCAGTTATTCCAAAATACAATCTTATGGTGCTGATCTAGGATTAGAACACCATAGTCCGAACTTTCTAATACTTGAATTGCAAGTTGCTGTTGCAAATCCATATTCAAAGTCTCATCTTTTAGCGGTTATAGCTAGGCTATAGCTATAGCCTAGCTAATTGCGAACAGCTTCTGGAAATTTGATATTTCGAGGATATTATTTATTTCTGAGCGACAATTAGTCAACTCGATTCGTGCACTATCACCACCAGCATAATCACGTAGTAGCAATAACATTCCTAAGGCAGAACTATCCATATAATCAGCAGATGCAAAATTTAAAATAAAACGATTTCCTGGAGAGCCACCTTCATACGCTTCACGAAACTCACCTTGTACGCTGAAATCAAAGCGACCATCGATATTAATAATCCGCTGGTTGCCATCAGTCTTAGCTGAAATACCCATTTAAATCTATCCTTAAAATACGTAGTGATTAACGCAAAGTGCAGTATTCTAATCTAGATCGACCAAATGCACCAATTAAAACAATTCGATGTCACCGGTATCAAGGTCTTGTTGCGAAACAGCTTTATGTTCTACAGATTTAATTTTTGGCTTTAATTCAGTCAAGGAATGTTCAATTTCTGTTAACAGCACACGATAATCATCCAGTATTTCAGGTTTCATCCGAGCTTCATGTAACTGGTCGACTAACTCACTTAATTTATTGACCGCATCCAACCTCTGAACAATATGCGCCGACAGCTGGGTACACATATCTTCAAACTGCAACGATGTTATTGCCTGATTTACCATTACAGTCATTTGTTGCGATACTTCACCTGTTTTCTCAATAATTTTGTTCGATTGTTCGTTCACTTCAGTCATCGTTGTAGACATTTCTGTCACTTGTTGCTTACCGTTCAAAGCTATGTTCATATCGGCTGAAACAACTCTATTCACAATCTCAGTGGCTGCAAACAGACTATTTTTGACATCACTTGTTAATGCATTTATTTCTTCACTAAAATCATCCGACTTTTGTGATAATTTACGAACTTCATCGGCAACGACAGCAAAACCACGGCCTGCTTCACCTGCACGCGCAGCCTCAATGGCAGCATTAAGTGCCAGTAAATTAGTTTGTGAGGCAATATCTTTAACATCACCTAATAAAGAAAAAACACCATCAACCTTTTTAGTCATATCATCCAAGCTATGCATCAACGACATGCTATCCTTGCTGTTGTTCAAAATCATATCTACAAAATAAGCCAGTAACTTATCTATTTCACTGATAAATGTATTTATGCCGCCCTCAGTTTCATCATTGCGTAACAAACCATTTAACATGCTGGCCTGCTGCTCACCTTGACTGTTTAAGCCCTGAAAACTATTAGTCAAATTCATGATCGCATCTTGAATTAAACTATTGACCTGATCACTTTCAGAACGGATTAAGGTCAGCTGCTCTTTTAAATGAGAATACGCCTCATCATGCAACGCATGAACATCTGCCGAAATGACTGGTTCAACTGCTTGCTTTTCTACTGGAACATTTTCATCTACCTTCTCGGCGAGTAAAATCGGCAACAATAACCATATCAATGCTGTTACAACCACTAAAACACTAGCAAATAAATTGGATTGCCAGAAGCCAATCCCGGCAAGAAATAGTGTCAATAATAATGGTACAGCTGTTTGTTTAGTCATATGTTATTTTTAGTATTTCTATAATCGAGAAGTCAATTTTAGTTATACCTGAAATCAATGCAATTGTTATGCCTTTAAAATAGTTATCCAGATACTATTCAGAAACCAACTTCAATAATTTTCCAGCAATTTTAGTTAATGGTAGCTGTAGCTCAGCGGCCCCTATTTTTACTGCTTGTCCTGGCATTCCCCAGACTACACTGCTTTTTTCATCTTGGACAAAATTAAAGGCTCCCGCTTCTTTCATTTCCAGCATTCCTTTAGCACCATCATCTCCCATACCGGTCAACATCAAACCTATCGCATTAGCACCCACATTCTGAGCAACCGATCTGAATAACACATCAACTGATGGTTTATGGCGACTAACGGGCGGACCATCATTCAATTTACAATAAAAACGGGCACCACTACGCTCAACAATTAAGTGTTTATCGCCTGGTGCAATATAAGCATGGCCAGGTAATATTTGTTGACCATCTTCAGCCTCACTCACTTCAATTGCACAAACCCCATTGACTCGTTCAGCAAATGGACCACTGAAGCTGGCAGGAATATGTTGGACAATAACAATGCCGGGACAGTCCGCAGGTAACTCCCTTAATACATCTTTAATAGCTTCGGTACCACCCGTTGATGAACCGATAGCGATGATCTTGTCTGTTGTTTTTAAATGTGAAGGTATCGTACTAAGCGGGCGTTTTGTTAATATCGCATCAGCAGTTAATTTTTCTGGTACATTCGCCTGTACAGGTTTTCTTTCTGGTGCAAGAGCATGAATATTAACAACAGAAGCTGTTTTGACTTTTTCGACAATTTCATCAGCATAGTTGCTGAGGGTATTGGATAAATCAAGTTTTGGTTTAGCAACAAAATCCACTGCACCTAACTCTAAAGCTTCCAAGGTAACTTGTGCACCTTGTTCTGTTAGCGTAGATACCATCACTACAGCCATCGGGTGCAAACGCATCAAATTTCTCAGAAAGGTTACGCCGTCCATCCGAGGCATTTCAACATCTAAAGTCAGCACATCAGGTTTAAGTTGTTTTATCTTTTCTCGTGCTTGATAAGGATCAATAGCTGTGCCAACAACCTCAATATCAGGGTCAGCATTAAGAATTTGACTCAGTAACTTTCTAACTAATGCTGAATCATCAACAACGAGGACTTTTATCTTTGCCATGGACTTCCTGTACTCAACAATTACTAATAACCAAGTATAAAGGTAGAGTTTATATCTTCGTTACCAGTCTGCCAATCCTATTTTTGATTAAAATCAAAATAATTCAACACCACCTGAATCTGGTTGCACATCCAATTCACGTTGATAGACTTGTTCACGTTGAATAAGTGTTTCATTGTGCAATGAACGTAGACGCTTAACTCTCAATCGTCCAGAATCGGGGTAATACATCACTTTTCTTGGATAAATATCACCTAAGTCCTGCACCACAATATCAAGTTGTTCCGTAAGTAAATATTCGAGCACAAACTCAATGTTACGAGAACCGATATCTGACATACTGGCCATAATTTTTCCACCACCAGTTAATTTGATTTCTAAATTGTTGCGGTTGCCACCATTTTTCAAAATATCATTAATTAAGTGTTCCATAGCATAACTGCCATAGCGTGTTGCAGAATCCATCCAGTCAGCGCTGGCATGCTCACTCTTCTTTGGCAACATAAAATGGTTCATTCCACCAATACCAAATATCTTGTCGCGAATACATGCTGATACGCAGGATCCTAAAGTGGTGGCTACTGCTTCATCAGGCTGGGTTGTCACATAATATTCACCCGGCAGAATTTTAGCCGCCCATGTCTTGTGAGTGCGATCCCAATAACGGTTAACATGCTCAAAATCAGCCAAGCAAGAAGGCTGTGGTGGACGTTGCACAGGCATTATTGATTCTTCCTGTAGATGGTGTGTCCCAGTGAATCAAAACGTGTAGAAACTTTATAAAGTGTTTCGGAATGTCCAATAAACAAATGTGCATCAGGTGCTAAAATATCAGCATAACGTTCAAATAATACCCGTTGGGTATCCTTATCAAAGTAAATCACTACGTTACGGCAAAACATAAAGTCAAACTGACCTTTCATTGGCCATTGATGCAATAAATTAAGACGCTTAAAGCTAATCATTTGTTGCAATTCAGGGCTGACCTTAACCATATCAGCCTTATCACCACGACCACGTTTAAACCAGCGTTTTATTCGTTCTTCAGGCAAGCCTTCAATACGATCTGCACGATAAATCCCACTTTGGCCTTGTGCTACTACATTAGCATCTAAATCTGTGGCTAGAATTTTAACATCCCATTGTTCAAAGTCCGGTAAAAACTCTTTTAATATCATGGCAATACTATAAGGCTCTTCACCTGTTGAACAGCCAGCAGACCAGATTCGGATACGTTTATTATGCTTATTCTTTTCAACCAGATCAGGGATAACAGTGTGTGCCAAAAACTCGAAATGATGATTTTCGCGAAAAAATGCCGTTAAGTTAGTCGTGATGGCATTGATCATGAAATCCTGTTCATCTTCATCACCAGCTTCTAAAGCATCACAAAATGCATCAAAACTGCCAAAACCACCTTTACGAATACGCTTCGACAAGCGCCCATAAACCATATCCTTTTTGGCATTACTGAGAACAATACCAGTATGTTCAGTTACAAATTGCCGAATACGCTCAAAGCTGGCATCAGTAAACTCAAACTCACGGTTCCGACTTGCTGTCATAGCTGCTGTCCCTAAATACTTCTAACCTAGCCAGAGTTAAAACTCATCCCATTCATCATCGTCATCATCAGCAA
>QNEY01000119.1 GCA_003645385.1 Gammaproteobacteria bacterium
CGTGAAGAGGTGCTCGATTGTAATTATGTGAGAATTCGAGAAGGTAATGAGGGCGAGGCACGCATGGTGGTAGAAGAACAGGATGGAACCACGCGGCCATTGACGGATCTTATTAGTGAAGCAGATATCATCATAAACGGAACCTTTCAAGATACAGAAAATCCTACTGACTTTGTGACCGAAGCAGAAAGCGCATGCCTCAAGTCTAATGGGCTGATTATTGATGTCAGTTGTGACGAAGGAATGGGATTCTTTTTTGCCAAACCCACTACATTCAAGAATCCGATATTTAAGTATAAAACTATCGATTATTACGCCGTGGATCACACTCCTAGCTATCTTTGGGAAAGTGCCACACGAGAAATTTCTGCTGCTCTCATTGTTTATTTACCGACTGTACTGGCGGGCCGCGATAGTTGGCAGAAAAATGAGACAATTCGACGGGCGATCCCTATAGATGGTGGCGTGATTCAAAATTCCTCTATTCTGAAGTTTCAAAAGCGTGAACCGCACTACCCTCATGCGTACATCAAGCCTTCTGGAAATGCTGGCTCGGATAAGATGTAGCCTACCAGCCTATGCGCCTTCATCGCGCGTCTGAGGCAGGCGTTGGGCAAGGTACACGAATGACCTCTTTTGGCACGTTAGCGACGAATTGTTCAAAGGTCGCTATTCGACCCAAAGCAGACAGTTAGATTATTAAACTCCAGGAAGAAATATTCTCAATAATTGAACGCATCTCATTATGCTGCCTACAGCCTGAACTGAACCGGAACGCCCTGTGAAATCGAGGGTTTTAAGTACAATAAATTGAATACTGAGCATTACGGATACCAAATAATAAATAGCCATTGCGAAAATAACTCATCGCAACTATATCGATTTACCAGAACCTTTCATTTCGCTTTAGATTAATAGCATTTGGACAATTCATGATATGTCTACTAAAGCAACTAAAACCATTTCTTTCAATGGAACAATGCAATTTGTAAAGTGACATTTGCAAGCAAAGTGTCAACGCCTTATTGTAACGGCTCGATAATTTCTGCCTTTTTTGTTTTCCATCAAGGCTTAATCCCTTAACATAAGGTTTTTACTGATGGGGATTCCAGATGCTTGAAGTTGTTTACAGCAATAATATGGTGCAATTGGCTGCACGGCTTGCTGATTTACAACAGTCCCGACCACTTTCACCCTTAGAAGCTGAAACGGTAATTGTGCAGAGTAATGAACTCTCTCGCTGGTTATCATTATTTTTAGCGCAACATCACGGAATTGCTAGTCATATCGACTTTCCTTATCCATCGGCTTTTATTTGGGCATTATTTCGTCGGTTATTGCCGGATATTCCAAAACAGTCTTCATTTTCAACTGATGCTATGGCATGGAAAATCTATGAATTATTACCAGCGTGTTGTAATGAACCTGGTTTTGAAGCAGTTACTACCTATTTAGGTGAGTTGGATGACCTCGTGAAGCGATATGCATTGGCACATCGTATTGCTGATAGTTTTGACCAATATTTAATGTACCGGCCTGATTGGATTCAGAAATGGGAACAAGGTGAAAAACCACATTGGCAGGCCATGTTATGGCAGAAAGTGATTGCAGGTAATAGTAATCCAAAACATCGTGCTAATTTATTGACTCAGTTAAAAGTTTATTTGTCTTCACAGCAAGATATTTCAGCAGGGCTACCTTCACGATTGGCTATTTTTGGGCTTTCTGCTTTGCCACCAGTTTATCTTGAATTATTTGAATTGATGGCTCGTCATTGTGATGTTTACTTGTTTATTTTATCTCCCAGTGAGGAATATTGGGGAGACTTAGTTGATGAGAAAACACGTAGCAAACAGTTATTGAGTTCACCTGAACAAGCAGACTATTCAACAAGCGGACATCCTTTATTAGCAAGTTTGGGCAAACAAGGACAAGAGTTCTTTGAACAGATACAAGGCTGTCAGCATCAAGACGAACAGATTTTTGTTCGACCTCAGTCAGTGTGTTTATTAGGCAAGCTTCAACATGATATTTTTGAGTTAAGCCAGTTTGAAAATACTAATCAACAGAAGCATCAAATTGAGCTTGAAGATGATTCGATAATGATCCATGCCTGTCATAGTGCTATGCGGGAAATTGAAGTCTTACATGACCAATTATTAGCCTTGTTTGAACGTCATCCTGAATTGTCGTCAACAGATATAGTGGTGATGACGCCCGATGTGGATATTTATTCTCCGTGGATTGATGCTGTATTTGCTTGTGCAACAGCAGAACATTTTATTCCTTATAGTATTGCTGATAGTGGTATTCAACAACAAAGTCGGATTATTACTGCTTTCAACAATTTATTAGATATATCGCAATCACGGTTTGATGTTGAAAGTATCGTAGGCCTATTAGAATGTGAGGCGATTCAGAACAAGTTTTCCTTGCATGAAGATCAATTGGTATTGATACGAACCTGGCTACAAGAAACCCAAACACGGTGGGCTTTATCTGCCGATGATAAAGCAGCATTAGGTTTACCTGCTACCGAAGCTAATACCTGGCGTGCTGGTTTGGACAGATTGTTGTTAGGTTATGCGATGCCTTTATCTGCTGATGGAGATAACTGGGGTTTATTCGATGGCAAATTAGGCTTCGATGGTATTAGTGGCGATCGAGCTGAAACAATGGCACAGCTCTGTGCATTTGTGGATTGTCTGGATAAGTATCGTCAGCATTTGAAAGGCAACTATACTGCCCAGCAATGGCAGCAACAAATATTAAGCTTATTAGATGATTTCTTCTTAGCATCTTTTAATAACTCAAGTGACGAATCTGAGTTGATATTGATCAGGAAAACACTTGATAGTTTAGTTGAAACAGTTGAGCTGGCAGAGTTCGAACAAACAATGTCGATTGATTTACTCAAAGAATGGTTGAGTGGGCATTTGGATGAGACTCAAACACAAACTCGCTTTATGGGTCATGGTGTCACTTTCTGTGGCATGGTTCCAATGCGAAGTATTCCGTTCAAAGTTGTCTGTTTGATTGGTATGAATGACGATAGTTATCCACGTCGACAACCTTCATTGGGCTTTGATTTGTTAGCAAGTGATTTTAGAAAAGGTGATCGTTCAAGGCGTGATGATGATCGTTACCTATTTTTAGAATCATTACTGTCAGCACAATCTCATTTTTATATCAGTTATGTCGGTGCCAGTATTTATGATAACTCTGCGATACCACCTTCAGTTTTGGTGAGTGATGTACGGGATGTATTACGGCAAAGTTTTGAGACTGTTGATAGCGCGGATATTTGGCAACAGATCTCGACTCAACATCCTTTACAGGCATTTAGTGAACGATATTTTGATGGCTCATCGGACAAATTATTTAATTATACATCTGATCAATGCCCACCAAGCAGAACGCAAGAGGGTGATACCCCACTATGGTTTGAACAGGCTTTACCTGAGGCTGAGGATTCATGGAAGCAGGTCAGTATTACTCAATTAAGCAAATTCTTTCGGCATCCAGCAAGGTATTTATGTCAAGAACGGCTAGGACTTTGGTTGGAAATTGGTGAGGATCAATTAGAAACCCGCGAACCATTTACTTTGGATGGTTTGCAGGCATGGCAATTACGGGAACAATTACTGCATTATCGCTTACAGGATAAGGACTTGTCTGAGGCCTTACCGTTGATTCAGGCAACAGGCGTGTTACCTCAAGGCAGTGTTGGTAATTATGAGTTTAATGATCAGCTCGATAAGGTTGAAGCCTTTTCTGAAAAACTATTACCTGAATATCCTGAACAATTTTTAGAACCGTTGTCATTCGAATTGAAATTTGGCGAGTTTACCTTGAAGGGGCAACTCGATGGCTTATCTAACGATGGTTTGTTTAGTTATCGAATGGGCAAAGCCAAGGGTGGTGAGTTTTTAGTGATTTGGTTACGTCACTTGGTTTTAAATTGTCTGCAAGCTGAAGGGGTAGTCTGTGAAAGTCGTTGGATAACAGAAGACAATGATTATCACTTTCAAACGGTTGATAATGCCAAGTCATTATTAGAAGATTTATTGATCTATTATTGGCAGGGTTTGCAACAACCATTGCCTTTATTTCCTAACACCAGTTTTGCTTATGCTCAAGCCAGTTTGAAAGGTAATAAAACTGACTCAGCAATTGATAGTGCTTGGAATGGAAACATGTATGTGACTGCTGAAAAAGAAGATTTGTATTATCAGCAGCTTTATTCATCACCACCATTAGATGAGCAGTTCAAAGAATTAGCATTAGCTATTTATGAACCAATTCAGGCACATTTAGCAGGAGGCAAGTTATGACAGCCTTTGATGTCAATACAGTCCCATTAGAAAAGCTAAATATCATTGAAGCCAGTGCTGGAACAGGTAAGACTTATACTTTAGCTGAGTTATACCTACGTTTGATTCTTGAAAAGGATTTAACAGTAGATCAAATCCTGGTGGTGACTTATACCCGAGCTGCAACAGAAGAGCTACGTGAGCGATTACGCCAAAAGTTAGTTGATGCACGTGATGAACGATTAGGCCAAACAGAAATCGAACAGTATAATCTACAAAAACTGAATCTTGCTATTCAGAGTTTTGATGAGGCAGCCATTTTCACTATTCATGGTTTCTGCCAACGTGTTCTCGGTGATTTTGCATTTGAAAGTGGTTTACGATTCGAGCTGGAATTGATCGGTGATGATCAGGAGTTATTGCAATCAGTGACGGATGATTTCTGGCGTCGAGAAGTTACTACTGCCGATAAGGATTTTATTAGCTATTTGTTGGGTAAAAAAGAAAGTCCTGAGAGTTTACTGAAATCAATAAGAAGCTTGATTGGGAAACCATACCTGGACCTAATTGCAGTACCAGAAGTCAATATTGAACAATGTTGCCAGGAGGTTCAAAAACAGTTCGATCATGTAAAGATACTGTGGCAACAGGAGCAGAAACAGATTATTGAGACCTTGCATAATAAGGGCTTACTTAATGGCAATAAATATCGAACAACTAGTGTTGAGAAATGGTTATTACAATTGGTAGAGTTGATGACTCATACCGATATGCCAAACAGTTTATTCGATAGCTTTGAACGATTTACTCCTGCAAAACTTGAAGATGCATTAAAAAAAGATCAAATTCTGCCTGAGCTTCGATTTTGGTTAGCGTGTGAATGGTTACTTGAGCAATATCAGCAATTACAGCAGGCAAGAGAGCTGCAACATCAACAGTTACGATTGAAACTGTTGGAATATATAACTGAAATTTTGCCACAACGAAAACAGCAGCAACAAGTGCAATCATACGATGATTTATTACTGAATCTAGGGCAAGCTTTGAATGGAACTCGAGGTGACTGGCTGGTGGAACAGTTACGCAAACAGTATCAAGCAGCATTGATTGATGAGTTTCAGGATACGGACCCAATCCAATATGCCAGTTTTAGCCGGATTTATTCAGATAGTTGCTTGCCTACATTTCTGGTCGGAGATCCAAAACAGGCGATTTATAGTTTTCGTGGTGCTGATATTTTTACTTATTTAAAAGCTAAATCTCAGGCTGATAATGAATATACTTTAACAACTAATTGGCGTTCTCACCCTAATCTGGTCACTGCTGTAAATACTATTTTTAGAAGTCATCCAGAGCCTTTTATTTATCGAGATATTCCTTTTAATTCAGTGGGTGCAGCACGTGATGACGACCCGGTTTTAAAGTTTGGACAAACTGTTCCGGCTCCTTTCCATATTCTATGGGCTGGCAGTGATAAACCCATGGCTAAAAAAGATCTGACTAGTATTGCAGCTAATGTGACAGCGGATGAGATTGCCAAATTATTAAATCTTGCTCAATCAGATGAAGCCGTATTGATTGACGAGAAAAGTAAACAAGCACGAGCATTGTCGGGTGGTGATATTGCTGTATTAGTGCGTAATCACCGACAAGCTCATGCGATACAACAATGTTTACAAAAACGTGGCATTAATAGTGTGCAACAAGGGCGAGAAAATGTATTTTCCTCCAATGAAGCTCTGATA
>QNEY01000120.1 GCA_003645385.1 Gammaproteobacteria bacterium
AAGCACCTGTTGCACCAGAGTTTATATTCGGATTAGGTCTTCCAATATTAGGTATTTGCTACGGCATGCAAACCATGGCAATGCAATTGGGTGGTCAAGTAGAGTCTTCTGAGCATCGTGAATTTGGCTATGCCCAAATTCGTGCAAGAGGTCATTCAGGTTTATTGCGTGATATTGAAGACCACACCACCGATGAAGGTTATGGCTTACTTGATGTCTGGATGAGTCACGGCGATCGTGTTGCTCAGTTACCAGATGGTTTCAAAGTTATTGCCAGCACCGATAGTGCTCCATTTGCTGGCATGGCTGATGAAGATCGTAAATTTTACGGCGTACAATTTCACCCAGAAGTTACTCATACCGTACAAGGTCAACGTATTATTGAGCGTTTCTTAACTGAAATCTGTGAGTGCGACACCTTATGGACATCAGCCCAAATTATTGAAGACAGCATTAAAACTATTCGTGAACAAGTAGGTAGCGATGAAGTGCTATTAGGCTTATCTGGCGGTGTTGATTCATCGGTAGTTGCAGCCTTATTACACAAAGCTATTGGCGACCAACTTACTTGCGTCTTCGTTGATAATGGTTTACTTCGTGAAAACGAAGGTGACCAGGTTATGGCTATGTTTGCCAAACATATGGGCATTAAAGTCATTCGTGCTGATGCAGAACAACGCTTCCTTGATGAACTGGCAGGGGAAAATGACCCCGAGAAAAAACGCCGTATTATTGGCCGGATATTTGTTGAGATATTTGAAGAACAATCCAATAAACTGACTAATGTTAAATGGTTGGCACAAGGCACTATTTACCCAGATGTCATCGAATCTGCCGCCGCTAAAACAGGTAAGGCTCAGGTCATCAAAACTCACCATAATGTTGGTGGCTTACCTGACCATATGACACTTAAACTACTCGAACCATTACGTGAATTATTCAAAGATGAAGTTCGTAAATTGGGTGTTGAACTGGGGCTGCCTCGTGATATGGTTTATCGCCATCCTTTCCCAGGTCCTGGTCTTGGCGTCCGCATTCTTGGTGAAGTTAAAAAAGAATATGCAGACCTTTTACGTAAAGCAGATAAAATCTTTATCGATGAATTATATAGACATGACTTATACGATAAAACCAGTCAAGCCTTTGCGGTATTCCTTCCTGTTAAATCGGTGGGTGTAATGGGTGATGGTCGTCGTTATGACTATGTTGTTTCTCTACGTGCAGTTGAAACCATCGACTTTATGACCGCACGCTGGGCCCACCTTCCTTATGATTTCCTCGGTCTTGTTTCCAACCGCATTATTAATGAAGTTGAAGGTATTTCCCGTGTAACTTATGATATTTCGGGCAAACCACCTGCTACCATTGAATGGGAATAACGCAGTTTCATTTACTGATAAGCGGACAGGTTCATGGTGTTGGTTATAGAATATCAGCTCGTAATGTTGCTGAAGAATTAGGATTAACCGGCTGGGTTAGAAATATTGCTAATGGTCGTGTTGAAATAATGGCTGAAGGTGATATTGAACTATTGGAACAGTTAGTTACTTGGGCGAAAAAGGGACCAACTTATGCTCAAGTGGATGATATTGAGATAAAACAACTCTCTACAATAGGTGAATTCAAAAGTTTTTTTATTCGTTGAGAACGTAACATAAGAGGTTATTTATGGCTGAAAAACACTTTACATGGCAAAGTTTCTTTCTTCGTTTGATATTTGCTGTCTTACTAGTCTATCTAACCTATAACCCTAGCGGTTACAGCTTCTTCCACTGGACTAAGGAAGCATTATTTGGTGAGGCTTTACTTCTTAGCCCTCCTTTTGCCATGTCAGCAGTCGTGTTAGTGATTGGCTGGACTATTTTTATCCGTTCCACATTACGATCTTTAGGTGGATTTGGTCTGGCTCTCGCTTTTTCATTTTTTGCTATCTTAGTTTGGTGGCTAGTCGATCTTGGTCTAATTGGTGTGGAAAATGTCTCTATTCTGACCTATATTATTCTATTCCTATTGGCAGGAATTCTTGCTACTGGAATGTCCTGGTCTCACATTCGTCGTAAAATGTCTGGCCAAGTTGACGTTGATGACATTGATGAATAAAATCAAATGGGCTGTGCCTGAGACCAAAGCTATGAAAACGCCATAAAATGAATGACTTGTTTACTCATGCATTAACTGTTTTTCTAGGCTTCTTTGCAATTATGAATCCCATTGCAAATACAGCCGTATTTGTTGGGTTAACAACTAATGTAGAACAGTCCTCTCAAAAACAAATTGCTTTTAAAGCATTAATGATTTCATTTTTTATTGTTGTAGCTTTTGCACTCTTAGGGAAAACCATTTTTCATTTGTTTGGAATTTCGCTCCCTGCATTAAAACTAACTGGTGGTGTACTGGTGTTCATTATTGGTTATCAAATGCTTCATGGTGACAGCTCAGCAATGCACCAGCCACAAGAGCATAATAATTCGGATATATCAATCTCACCTTTGGCTGTTCCACTACTTGCTGGCCCAGGAACTATTGCAACAGCAATGAATTATTCTGCATCTGGTGGATGGATGGAAATAACAGTTACCATATCAGCATTTGCCATCCTGAGTCTGATCACTTTTATCTGCTTTATCTTCGGGCAAAAAATGGTTGGTTTGATCGGTAAAGCCGGAATTACTATTGTCACACGACTAATGGGACTTATTTTGGCTGTTATAGGAACACAAATGCTGATTGATGGTTCTGTTAGTGCAATTAATACTTTTAAAATTGGCTAAATAAATCTCTCTTATGGCTTTATATACAGACATTCAACCCTCTGTCGCAAATCAGTATCTCATGATGAGTCGGCTATTTTCCCGAACTTTCATACTCCTTGTATTTATCTTTTTTGTGGCAGGTTGTGCAACAGCACCCATCGATTTCCCCAAACAATACAGTGAAGCTATCACTGATACAGATGATACCCGCCTAGGTAAAGGTGTTGCTCAATGGATCGAGGATCATCCTGGTAAATCTGGGTTCTATCCGCTGTTTGAAGGAATGGATGCCCTCGGAGTAAGACTTGCTTTAATCGATAGAGCAGAAAAAACCATCGATGCTCAATACTTTCTGATGAAACCAGACTCTACTGGCCATTTGTTTGTAATGAAGCTGTTAGAAGCGGCTGATCGAGGTGTACGTGTCAGGTTTCTCCTTGATGATATTTTCACAACCGTTAAAGATGATGGATTGCTAGTATTGAATCAGCACCCAAATATCGAAATAAGACTATTCAACCCGGTTGGTAGATCTGGAAGTTACTATTTGAACTATTTAGGTGACTTTAAAGTTGCCAATAGACGGATGCATAACAAAACCTTCACTGTAGATAACCAGATCAGTGTTGTCGGTGGCCGTA
Source organism: Gammaproteobacteria bacterium (assembly GCA_003645385.1). Classification (GTDB taxonomy): domain Bacteria; phylum Pseudomonadota; class Gammaproteobacteria; order Nitrosococcales; family Methylophagaceae. The sequence continues at coordinate 3,395 of QNEY01000120.1, forward strand.
ATATTGCGGATGAATATTTTGGAATAGACAAAGATACTCAATTTAGAGATACTGATATGATCGCTCGTGGCCCGGTTTCAAAGGATATATCAAAAACATTTGATCGCTTCTGGAATCACAAATTATCTGTTCCTATGGAGGCATTTGAAAATAATAAAAATTTACCTGATCTTGCAACAGCACAAGCCAATATGAACAAAAATATTGTTGCAGCAAATCATTCAATTTATAAAGAAGCGTTAAGCTCACCATTGATGCAGGACCTGATCGATAATCGGGTTGAGTTTTACCCCAGCGATAGCCAAGTTATTACTGATGATCCTGAAAAGCTCCTCAATGAAGTCTCAGCAGATCATAAAATACTGGTCACAGCACTTGCCAAAGCTGTTAGTGATGCAACGTCAGAAGTGGTAGTCGTTACGCCTTACTTCATTCCTAGAAAAACGGGAATTGAATTCTGGAAAAATATCGTGGATAAGGGTGTTCGGGTTGTAGTCGTGACCAACTCTCTCGCATCCAATAATCATGTACCTGTCCATTCTGCTTATGCTCGTTATCGTCATGACCTTATCAATGCTGGGGTTGAACTATATGAAATTAGAGTTGATGCCGCTAAGAAACCAACAGGTGAGGTTGGCTTTGATACAGTGACACTGCATACCAAAGCTTTACTCATCGACCGACAGCATATGTTTGTCGGCTCTTTAAATCTTGATCCGCGCTCAATTGATATTAACACTGAGATGGGCTTAATGATTGATAACACATCATTATCAAATGACATTGCTGACAAGTTTTTCAACGTACTACCGACATTCACTTACCGTGTCACAAAAAATGATCAAGGCTATCTCAGATGGACTGCTACAATTGACGGCAAGGAAGTTATTGAAACCAGTGAACCTCAGGCTAGTAGCTGGTTAAAGCTCAAAGCTTTCATCTCACGAATCTTACCTGAAGGCCAATTATAGAGTGATGGTACTCAGCTGATAATTAATAGTTCTAGATATAAAAAAGGGCAGTTTAACTGCCCTTTTTTATTATTTTGGATAGAAATGATGTTTAAACATCATAATTAGTGGCTGAAATGTCTCCACCACGGCCAGTCCAATTAGTATGGAAAAACTCACCACGAGGTTTATCTAAACGCTCATAAGTGTGAGCACCAAAATAGTCACGTTGTGCTTGCAACAAGTTAGCAGGTAATCTTTCACTACGATAACCATCGTAGAATGCCAGTGCACTACTGAATGTTGGAGCTGGCACACCAAGCGCAATTGATGTTCCTACAGCTTTACGCCAGCCTGGTAAGGCATCTGTAATAGCATCAATAAAGAATTGGTCTAATAATAGATTTTCTAGGTTTTCATTTTTCGTAAAAGCATCACGAATATTGGCCAAAAACTGACTACGAATAATACAACCGCCACGCCACATTAATGCGATACCACCATAATTAAGATCCCAACCATAGGTTGTGGCAGCTTCACGCATCAACATATAACCTTGAGCATAAGAGATAATTTTTGATGCATAAAGTGCATCACGAATCGCATCAACCATCTCGGCCTTATCACCGCTAAACTCACTAGCTAATTTCGGTAATACTTTTGATGCAGTAACACGTTCATCTTTACGTGCAGATAAGCAACGAGAAAAGACTGCTTCACCAATCAAAGTTAAGGGAATACCTAAGTCCAGAGCATTCATCCCTGTCCATTTTCCTGTACCTTTTTGACCGGCAGTATCAAGAATATGGTCAATTAATAAGCTACCATCATCTTCTTTAACAGCCAGAATATCTCGTGTTATTTCAATCAAGTAGGAATCTAGAACACCTTCATTCCAAGTGCCAAATACTGCCTGAATTTCATCACCTGACATGTCTAAGCCTTCACGCATCAGTTGATAGGCTTCACAAATTAATTGCATATCACCATATTCAATACCATTATGAACCATTTTTACATAATGGCCAGCACCATCATTACCCACCCAATCACAACAAGGCTCACCATCAACCTGTGCAGCAATCGCTTGGAAAATTGGCTTCACATGTTCCCATGCACCCTTATGTCCACCAGGCATAATTGAAGGCCCGAAACGAGCACCCTCTTCTCCACCTGACACACCAGAACCTATAAATAAAATACCTTTTTCTTTTAATGCCTGAGTACGGCGATTACTGTCAGTGTAAAGTGAATTACCGCCATCAATAATAATGTCACCTTGATCCAGATAGGTAACAAGTTGATCAATAAACTTATCTACAACAGGTCCAGCTTTAACCATCAGCATAACCCGACGAGGAGCCTTCAGACTTTCTACAAAGCCTTTTAAATCATGATAACCAATAACATTAGTTCCCTTTGCAGGGCCTTCAATAAACTCATCTACTTTACTGGTGGTACGGTTATACACAGCAACCGTAAACCCATTGTCATCCATATTTAGAACAAGATTTTGTCCCATCACAGCTAAGCCTACTAAACCAATATCAGCTTGAGCAACTGTTTCTACTTCACTCATTTATCTACACACCTTAATATATTCACCTTCAGCTTCTCGGGATGAACCCACAATAAGCCGACATTTTCCTGTGGCAACATTACGTTCCAC
>QNEY01000121.1 GCA_003645385.1 Gammaproteobacteria bacterium
TCTAATAGGTGGTGTTAAGTTAATTGCTTCATCTGTGCCTGATGCACGAACATTAGTTAATTGCTTTCCTTTTAATGGGTTAACAACCAAATCATTATCACGAGAGTGAATGCCGATAACCATTCCTTCATACACGGCATCATTATGGCCGATAAACATACGGCCACGTTCTTGCAAATTAAAGATAGAGAATGCAACTGCTTTACCTAAGCCATTGGCAATCATTACACCATTGCTACGTTTACCAAAATCACCCACCTTAACTGCTGCGTAGTGGTCAAACACACTGAATATTAAACCTGTACCTTGTGTTGCAGTTAAAAACTCCGTGCGGAAGCCAATTAATCCGCGAGAAGGAATAATAAAGTCTAAACGAACACGGCCTTTACCATCAGGCACCATATCTTGTAATTGGGCACCACGTTCACCGAGTTTTTCCATGATAGTTCCTTGATGATCAGCTTCCACATCAGCGGTTACTGCTTCATAGGGTTCTTCACGTACACCATCAACTTCACGGATAATTACTTCTGGGCGAGACACACCCATTTCAAAGCCTTCACGACGCATATTTTCAATCAATACTGATAAATGCAATTCACCACGACCTGATACCTTAAATTTATCAGGGTCTGTTGGCACTTGTTCAACACGTAATGCCACATTATGAATCAATTCACGTTCAAGACGTTCTTTAATCTGGCGCGTGGTTACAAACTTACCTTCTTGACCCGCCATTGGTGAATTATTCACTTGGAATGTCATAGTCACAGTAGGCTCATCAACTGATAATGGTGGCAGTGCTTCCACTTCAGTTGGGTCACACAATGTATCTGAGATATTAAGAGGGTCTAAACCTGTAAAGGCAATAATATCACCAGCTTGAGCTTGTTCAACCTCTTCGCGTTGTAAACCCATAAAACCCATTACAGTCAATATGCGGCCATTTCGTGTTTTACCATCGGTATCAATAATGGTCACCGGCGTATTTGTCTTAACCTTACCGCGTTCGATTCTACCAACACCAATAACACCAACATAGCTGTTGTAATCTAATGATGAAACCTGCATCCGAAATGGACCTTCTGTATCGACATCAGGTGCAGATACTTTATCCACAATCAATTCGAATAATGGTGTCATATCACCATCACGTACACTGTCATCTAAACCAGCAAAACCATTCAAGCCTGACGCGTAAATCACATCAAAGTCTAACTGATCATCAGTGGCATCAAGATTAGCGAATAAATCAAAAGTTTGATCTAACACCCAACCAGGACGAGCACTTGGTTTATCAATCTTGTTAATAACAACAATTGGTTTCAAACCTAACGCTAACGCTTTTTGTGTTACGAAACGTGTTTGAGGCATTGGACCTTCAGACGAATCAACCAACAGTAATACCGAATCCACCATCGATAAAACACGCTCAACCTCACCACCAAAATCGGCATGGCCCGGTGTATCAACGATATTGATGTGGTAATCATTCCATTTCACTGCCGTATTTTTAGACAAAATGGTAATTCCACGTTCTTTTTCAAGATCATTGGAATCCATTACACGGTCTTGTAATTCTTCATGCTCACTAAATGTGCCAGATTGGCGTAATAGTTCATCAACCAAGGTTGTTTTACCGTGATCGACATGAGCAATAATTGCGATATTGCGTAATTTTCTAGTAGTAATTGTCATTATTTTTTAGTTCTGTAAATGAATGCTGTTTGCATATAAAAGTTAAAGTTAGATCTGTTATTTTTTTAAATCATCACTTAAGTGAGGAGTGATACTAGCCAATATCTGTTTCTGAACTGCTAGGTTACCGACCACCAGATTGCCATGTTCGAAATAATCATCACCTCCAACAAAATCACTGACCACTCCACCGGCTTCCTCGATCAATAAGACACCTGCAGCCAAGTCCCATTTTTCCAATCCAATTTCCCAATAACCATCTAATCGTCCTGCGGCTACATAGGCCAAGTCTAAGGCAGCAGATCCAGCGCGACGCACATCAGCTACCTGAGGGAATACTGCATTAAACGTTGCTAAGTAGGAGTCTAAATACTGAGGATATTTAAAAGGGAAACCCGTTGCCAATAAGGAAGCGGTTAATTCTTTGCGTTTAGCGACTCGCAGACGGCGGTCATTGAGTTGTGCGCCAGCACCACGAGTTGCTGTGAACATCTCATCACGTAGTGGATCATAAATAACGCCATGTTCAATTTTACCGCGAACCATCACGGCAATGGATACACAATAATGTGGAAAACCATGTAAAAAATTAGTCGTACCATCCAGCGGGTCAATTACCCAAACAGTTTCATTCTCACCTTGCTGACCAGACTCTTCGGCCAAAATCGCATGCTCTGGATAAGCTTTACGAATAGCATTAATTATTTCTTGTTCTGCCAGACGATCAACATCAGTTACAAAATCATTGCGACTTTTAATAGTCACCTCAAGATGATCAACGTGTTGCAGCGAACGGACAATGATATTGCCCGCACTACGAGCTGCCCGAATGGCAATATTCAGCATAGGATGCATAGACTAATTTTTCCAGAACAAATGAAACGATTAAGTTTAAACCGTTTGAGTGACAGCTTGACCGTCGAACTAATTATAAAAGAATGCGGATTATAACAATAAAATGCTCGAGTTCACATATAAGTTATCCAACGTTGGACAGCTTAATTAATTCCTGATAGCCTCACGCAGTATGTTGCCTTTAGCAATATCGTGATACTAATTAATTCTATTGCAAATTATGGAGACTTAAATGAAATCTTTAACTAAATTGGGTGTGGTTATCTTGCCATTAGTTTTATTAACAGCTTGCGCAAATACTGCAGAAATGGATGCCTTGAAGGCTTCTGTAGAAGCGGCTCAATCATCTGCTGATACTGCAGCTGCAGCTGCTAAGAATGCACAAAGTTCTGCTGATACAGCACAACGCACTGCAAATGATGCTGAAGTAGCAGCTAGCAAGGCACAGGATACTGCTAATTCAGCACAAAAATCTGTTGATGAATGCTGCGCAAAAATAGACCGTATGTTTGAAAAAGCGATGAGCAAATAAACTACTCATTCTAAAAAAAGCTGGGGCTTATTCCCCCGGCTTTTTTTTGCCTGTAGCAATGGAAGTGTGTAAGGAAATTATTTTCTAAAATAAATTGCTCCTTTCTTCAAAGAAACGATTAGTTTAAAGGCTCTCTCTACAAGACATCATTAGAAACTAATGCTGTCCACACTGACATATCCGTAAGTCGATTAACCTGTCGGCCCATCTGTTGTGCTTGTTCTTGATTATCAAAAGGACCAAGCAAAATCTCACCTTCTGCCGCGCCCCTTAATGGCCAAAAATGTTCATTAGACTTTAAGGTTACCAAAGCTTGTCTTAGTTTCTTTTTAGCTTGTTGTGTTATGCCTGCATGGACAAACCATATATCCTCAATTATATCTGTTTGGTGTTGATTTACGGGTCTGACAACGCCATCATGCTTTCGAACTAAATCTTCGGCAAATGGCCAATCATCATCATCAAGTATTTTATCCTGTGCTTTTAATATTGCCGAAACCATTGGCGTCATATTATTGCCTTTGCGCTCACCAACATCATCCTGTGTTTTATGTGCCTCTAAATATAATTGACCATCTTGAAATGCTGCTTTATAGGGTTGATACAAAATTTCAACAGGGGTATTTACAGGTACGATTCCAAACAAATGTTCAATATCCTCTGGAAATAAACGAATACAACCATGACTTACTCGCAACCCAACACCGTATGGCCTATTTGTACCATGCAATAAATAGCCGGGCATAGCCAAACGCATTGCATAAGCCCCAAGAGGGTTATCTGGTCCTGCAGGCACTACCTTTGGTAATGGATCTCCTTTTTCCAAATGTTCAGCGAGTATTGAAGCTGGTGGAGTCCATGTTGGGTCTTTCTTTTTTTGGGTAATTTGTGTCTTTCCAAGAGGCGTGGTCCAACCTTCTCGTCCCACACCAATTGGATGGGTAATGACCTGCTGACGCTTGCCTTTATGAGGTTTTGGATAATAATAGAGTCTCATTTCAGCCAGATTAATGACGATACCTTTTTTAGGTGCATCTGGCAAAATAAAACGATTGGGAACTAAAACCCTCTGATTACCTCCAGGTAGCCATGGGTCTAAATCAGGATTAGCATTAACGATTTCGCTGTAGCCCAAATCAAATTGGCGAGCAATATCGAGCAGTGTATCTTCTTCATGACTATATACAACTAAATTGTGCCCAACCACTCGTGTATTTTCATCAACCAAATCAAAGGTTGTGGCATATGAAGAAGTAAATAATAATCCAGAGATAATGCTAATTACAACACGCAACATTCTTTCGTTCTCAGTCATTCACAAAATATATAAAAACAACATTGTACATCGAATAGCTTTTCCTCTTGTATTCATATTGAGAGACAAATCACATAAATCAGCTTTGCCATCAAACTAATGCTAGCGTAACCTACCCTGATGAAAAAATATTATTTACCACTTGCTCTCATTTTAATATCAGTTTCTGGCTGTTCATACTTCTCAAAAGATGATGAAATCTCAGAAAACAATTGGCCAGTAGAACGCGTCTACTCTGAAGCTAAAGCTGCTTTAAATACTGGTGACTATAACACCGCTTTACAGTATTACTCCCAATTAGAAACACGCTTTCCTTTTGGTGACTATGCGCAGCAAGCCTTACTAGAGTCAGCTTATGCTCACTATAAAAATGATGATCCAGAAACTGCAATAGCAACGCTTGATCGTTTTATGCGGGTCTATCCATTAAATCCTAATATGGATTACGCACTTTATCTGCATGGTTTAGTTAACATCTCCCGTGATATCGGTTGGATGGAAAAATACATACCTCGAGATGAAACACAGCGCGATCCTGGATCTGCACGTTTTGCACTTAAAGACTTTACTACACTAGTTAATCGTTACCCGAAGAGTAAATATAGTGCAGATGCCGTCCAACGTATTGTTTATTTACGCAATAAATTGGCACAACATGAAGTTAATGTTGCCCAGTATTACATGAGACGCGGTTCATACTTAGCTGCAGCTAATCGAGGGAAATACGTAATTGAAAACTACCCACGCACACCGGCCATGCCCGATGCACTATTAGTTATGGCAAAAGCCTATAAAGTACTTGAATTGTATGATCTATCTGATGATGCCTTACGAGTATTAGAACTCAACTACCCAGGTCACCCTGGTGTAGCAGAAGTACGTCAACTTAAAGTGAAATAAGCTTCCCCCAGCTAAAACTAGGGAAGCTCCAGTTTTATACCGCGTCTACACCTTCTTCACCAGTACGGATTCGGATTACCTGTTCAACTGGAGACACAAAGATCTTACCGTCACCAATCCTTCCGGTATGCGCGGCTTTGATGATCGCTTCGACACATGTTTCAACCTGTTCATCTGCCAGTATGATTTCCATTTTTATTTTCGGTAAAAAATCAACCACATACTCTGCACCACGATAAAGTTCAGTATGCCCTTTTTGACGACCGAAACCTTTCACTTCCGAAACTGTCAGACCTGTTACACCAATATCTGACAGTGCTTCACGGACATCGTCCAATTTAAAGGGTTTAATAATCGCTTCAATCTTTTTCATCATCAATCCTATTCTATTGTTGAATTTACACTATAACCAGATGTTATCGGGTACCGCCGATCACGTCCAAATGCACGCTTGGTAATACGGATACCTGGCGGTGCCTGACGACGTTTGTATTCGTTACGATCTACCATTTTGATAACTCTTGCAACTATCTTGGCATCACTGCCTGCTGCGACCATATCTTCAAAACACCAATCTTCCGCAATATAACGCTCTAACAGCTGATCAAGAATTTCATAGGGAGGCAAACTATCTTGATCAAGTTGATCATGAGCGAGTTCAGCTGATGGTGGTCGAGTAATTATGCGCGTGGGAATAACCTCAGA
>QNEY01000122.1 GCA_003645385.1 Gammaproteobacteria bacterium
GCAAAAGAACCCACTATTCAGTTACCAAAAAAATAGGATAAAATTGTGATTGAAAAACCAGCTGAGACCGAACAAGTTATCGAAAAAGTCATCGCCGAACGTTGGAGTGGCCGAGGTTATGATTTATCGGTACCAGTAAGTGATGAACAAATTATTGCTTTATGCGAAGCTGCCCGTTGGGCACCCTCTTGTTTTGGTGACCAACCTTGGCGCTTTGTTATTTGGAACAAACATCAAGATGAAACCAGTTGGCAACAAGCCTTAGATTGTCTGGCTCCTGGTAATCAAGAGTGGGCAAAAAATGCTTCACTCTTAATCCTTGCTGCTTCTGTTAAAACATTCAGCCACAATGACAAAGATAATCGTTGGGTCGGTTATGACACTGGGGCGGCAAGCATCAGTTTATGTTTGCAAGCAACAGCTATGGGTTTAATGAGTCATCAAATGGGTGGCTTTGATGGTGATAAACTCAAAGCTACTTTTTCTCTACCTGAAGATATCGAATGTTGGGCAATGATCGCTGTTGGTCATCCTGTGGCATTAGATAATTTAAATGAAGAACAATTAGAACGGGAACTAAAAGCACGTGAACGTCGTCCGTTAGATGAACAGTTTTTTAGTGCTGGCTGGCAGCACAAGCTTAATTCAGGAGAATAGCAAATGAAAACAGCTTTACTTTTCGTTGGTTTATTAACAGCAACATCTGCTTCTGCCTTTGATCAAATCTATCTAAATAGATTACTTGATACCAAAATATGCCATCACTGTAACTTAAGTGAAGCTGATTTAAATAATCAGGATTTAAGCGGTGCTGATATGAGTGAATCAAATTTGAAGAATATTAATTTGAGCAATGCTAAATTAGTTGGTGCATGGTTTACGCACTCTAAAGTGCACAATGCAAACCTTGAAAATGCTGATTTAACAAATACGCTACTCAACGATGCCATATTTGATGGTGCAAATTTGAAAGGTGCTAATCTCACCAATGCAAAGTTTAATTTCTCAGACTTAACAAATGCCAATCTAGAAGGGGCACTCGTAAAAGATACCGTCTTTCGTGGTGTTGTATTCTGCAATACCACTATGCCGGATGGAAAAATTAACAATAGCGGTTGCTAATTTCAGCCTGCCATTTGTAGATACATAACCTCAATAGCCGATTACGTTACAATAATCGGCTATTCTTTTTGCTACTGACGATGTTCATTTGAAAGATTCATTGCAACAACTTGAAAAACTGCTCAAAAATGCCATGCTGGCAGATCAATTTCCTTTGCGACGACGTCTGCAAAATTTGCGAAAGCAAGCAACGAGTAAACCTGAGCAATTAATAAGCTTAGAACGCCAGATTACTGCATCAGTTGAACGTCGAACTCTCCGTCAACAGCAATTACCTAAACCAGAATTTGATGGTGATCTGCCTGTTATTGATCGGCGTGAAGAGATCGCCAAAGCAATCAGTGATAATCAGGTCATTATTCTTAGTGGTGAAACCGGTTCAGGTAAAACCACACAATTACCAAAAATATGTTTGGAATTAGGTCGTGGTGTAACAGGCTTAATAGGTCACACGCAACCACGCCGTATCGCAGCCCGCACGGTTGCAACACGTATAGCTGAAGAACTTAAAAGTGAACTGGGTGATATTGTTGGCTATAAAGTACGGTTTCATGATCAAGTAAAAGCCGATCGTAGCTATATCAAGCTAATGACAGACGGTATTTTATTAGCTGAAACTCAAAACGACCGATTCCTGAATCAATATGACACAATCATTATCGATGAAGCTCACGAACGTAGTTTAAATATTGATTTTCTACTCGGTTACCTCAAGCAACTATTACCCAAACGTCCTGACTTAAAAGTTATTATTACGTCAGCAACCATCGATACTGCACGCTTTTCAGAACATTTTAATAATGCACCAGTGATTGAAGTGACTGGTCGTACCTTTCCTGTTGAAATACGTTATCGCCCACCTGCTGGTGATGATGATGAACAACGTGATTACGATATGATCCGCGGCATTGTTGAAGCGGTTGATGAACTTTGTAAAGAAGGCCAAGGTGATGTTTTAGTCTTTTTATCTGGTGAGCGCGATATTCGTGATGTCTCTGAGGCTTTGCGTAAACATCACCCACCTAATACAGAAATTTTACCCCTACTCGCTCGTCAATCTGCCGCAGAACAAAATCGTGTATTCAAACCTGGTCAGCATCGACGAATTGTATTGGCAACTAATGTAGCTGAAACATCGTTAACAGTACCTGGAATCCGATATGTAGTTGACCCCGGTTTTGCTCGCATTAGTCGCTATAGTGTTCGTAATAAGGTTCAACGTCTTCCAATTGAGAAGGTGTCCCAGTCCAGTGCCAATCAACGCTCAGGTCGCTGTGGTCGTGTTGCTGCGGGTATTGCCATTCGACTCTATGATGAAGACAACTTCAAAAACCGCCCTGCTTTTACAGACCCTGAGGTATTAAGAACCAATCTGGCTTCAGTCATTTTGCAAATGTCATCACTTAAATTAGGTGAGCCTGCAAAATTCCCATTCATTAATCCACCACCACAGAAAATGATTAATGATGGCTTTCGTTTATTGGAAGAATTAGGAGCAGTTAATAAACAACAAAATTTAACTGATACTGGGCGACAGCTTGCCAAATTACCAATTGATCCACGTATTGCACGAATGGTTCTAGCCGGACAAAAATTAAACTGTTTAACCGAAATTCTTATCATTGCCAGTGCACTCAGCATTCAAGATCCACGTGAACGTCCAATGGACAAACAACAAGCTGCAGATGAAGCCCATAGTAAATATAAGGATGAACGTTCAGATTTCTTGGCTTATCTAAAACTGTGGAATCTCTATCACGACAAGAAAAAACATCTTACTCAGAATAAACTGCGTAAGTATTGCCGAGAGCATTTTTTATCATTCATACGACTTCGTGAGTGGCATGATATTCATCAACAACTGCATGTTCAAGTCACTCAGATGGGTTTAAAACCTAATCAAGTTACAGCTGAATACCAAGAGATTCATCAAGCATTGTTGGCAGGCTTACTCAGTAATATTGCTGTTAAAGCAGACAAAAAAGAATACACCGGCACTCGTAATTTAAAACTGCATATATTCCCAGGCTCTGGATTACACAAAAAGGGACCTAAATGGATCATGGCAGCTGAACTGGTCGAAACAGGTCGTCTTTATGCACGTATAGTGGCTAAAATCGAACCTGAATGGATAGAACCTGTTGCCAGAGACCTAGTTCGTAAACAATACTCCGATCCACATTGGGAAAAGAAACCTGCACAGGTTGTTGCGTTTGAACAAGTGTCTTTGTACGGCCTACCTATTGTTGCTCATCGTCGAATACATTTTGGCCCAATAGATCAAGCTATGTCCTATGAGATTTTTATTCGTGATGCCTTGGTTCAAGGTGACTGGTTTTGTAAAGCCCCCTTCTTCAAACATAACCTTGATATCATTGAGAGCATTGAGCTTCTGGAACAAAAATCACGACGACGAGATGTACTCGTTGATGATGAAGTCTTATTTGAATTTTATAAAAAACATATTCCAAAGCACATTGTAAATGGTGCTGGATTTGAAAAATGGCGTAAACAAGCAGAAAAAGAGCAGCCAAAATTACTATTTCTAAGTCGTGATGATTTAATGCAACATCAGGCTGATCACGTTACTGTTGACAGCTTTCCAGACCAAATTCTGGTTAACCGAGTGCCAGTCATGCTGGAATATCACTTTGAACCGGGTAAAAGTCATGACGGTATTACTCAAACTATTCCGCTATCTTTACTTAATCAAACTACCCCTGAACGATATGAATGGTTAGTACCGGGGCTATTACGTGACAAGGTTATATTTCTGATCAAAAGCTTGCCAAAATCTCAACGTCGCCATTTTATTCCGGTTCCTAAATATGCAGATGATTGTTTAAAAAACATGTCGCCCGAATCAGGTGCCCTGCTTCCTTCTTTGAGTAAGCAGCTTGCTAAATTAACCGGTATTGATATTTCTCTATCTGATTGGAATACCGAAGACTTACCAATATATTTGAGCATGAATTTTCGTCTGATTGATGAGGAAGGTAAATTACTGGATGAAGGTCGTAATTTAAATCAGATTAAACAAGACTGGGCCAAACAAGCTGCTGCCAGTTTCAGACAAATACCGGATAGTGAATTTGAGCAACAGGGCTTAACCGAATGGACTTTTGGCAATTTACCAGAACATATCACTATGGAGCAAAATGGTCTGGAAATGACAGCATATCCAGCATTAATTGATAAAGGTGACCATGTTGATTTAACCCTGATGGATACACGTAAGCAGGCCAAAGCTCTAACTAGTATAGGATTACGACGATTATTTATGTTATCCCAATCGGACTCTATTAAATATCTACATAAAAAGCTGCCTAATATTCAACAAATGTGTATGCATTATACCAATGTACCCACTTCACCTTTTGATGATGCCGATAGTAATAATAAACAAACACCGTGCGAACAATTAAAAACAGATTTGATCCATGTTGCAGTTGATCGCTGTTTTTTACTCGGAAAAGAAGACATTCACACTAAACAAGATTTTGAGAAACGATTAAAAGATAATCGTGGCGAGTTAATTAATATTGCGACTGAATTAGCACATCAAGTTGCTAAACCACTAGCTGAATATCATGCTATTGCTAAACGCTTATCAGATAAAATACCACTCACTGCTATCAATGCAGTAAAAGATATTCGTGAACAGTTGAATTATCTGCTTTATCAAGGTTTTGTCCATCACACACCTGATGAAGTATTAAAAAGATTACCCGCTTATTTTCAGGCTATTGGTCAACGATTGGATAAACTGAATGCTGATCCAACTCGTGACCGGCAATGGATGTCAGAAATTAGTCCGCACTGGCAACGTTATCTTAGTAATGCCAACAAACAATCATCTGCAGAATTTGATCATTACCGCTGGATGTTGGAAGAGTTCCGTATCTCACTCTTTGCTCAAGGTATTAAAACTGCGTATCCAATATCTACAAAACGGTTGGATAAACAATGGGCTCTATGCTGATTGGGATTAGTCAATAATCCATGGCTGTGGTTTGCCATTCCAATACCCTTGAGCGTAGTCGACCCCTATCTCTTGAATTTTATTGAATATTTCATCATTTTCAACAAACTCTGCTACTGTCTTCAGACCCATTACATGACCAATACTATTAATTGAATCAATCATTTCAAGGTTTACCGGATCACTTAAACAGTCCCGTACAAACATTCCATCAATTTTTAGGTAATCAATTGGCAGTTGTTTCAAATAAGCAAATGATGATAGACCACTACCAAAATCATCGAGTGCAAATTGGCAACCTACTGCACGTAACTCAGTAATAAAATGTAACGCTGCAGTCATATTAGAAATTGCTGCAGTTTCAGTAATCTCAAAACAGATGCAAACATCAGATTCATCAAGTTTAGATTGTTGAATTTTTTTAATAATTTCGTCGTAAAAACGCGTATCACCCAAGGAATGACCAGACAAGTTTATATTGTATATACCACTGATCTTCTTACCATCATTACGTGCTGACACTAGAGTGTTGACAACATGATTTACCACCCATGAATCAATCCCGGCTGCTAGATTGTATCGTTCGGCAGCAGGTAAAAATATCCCTGGTGAAATAATAGTGCCATCATCTTCTTTCATCCGAATTAACAATTCGTAATGAGATGATTTATCATTGCCATTGGTGGCAACAATTTCTTGCCTGTACATTAAGAAGCTGTTTTCTAATAGTGCTCGCTGGATACGTGCCACCCACGCCATTTCACCCGAGCGCTGAGTCAGAAACTCATCATCATGTGTATAAATATGCAAGCGATCTCGCCCTGCTTCTTTCGCAGCATAACAAGCGCTATCTGCATGTTTGAGTGCTTCTGTCATTGTGCTTTGGGCATCAATAACTA
>QNEY01000123.1 GCA_003645385.1 Gammaproteobacteria bacterium
ACTATTAAAGGTGCTACTTGTCTGAGCTGTCTATCACATTAAGATAAAGCAAGATGATACCCAAAACACCAAATATCCAACTCAGAGTTGGCATTCCTGCAACCATAGTTGGAGCGTAACCATCTAGGCCTTTGATAATAGCTGCACCAATTACAAAGGCGGCACCACTAAGGGCAGCAGCACTTCGATAGCTGGCATTACGCACTTCTTGTTGGAGTTTTTTAAGATCTTGTGATGATAATTGCATTTTTAACTTACCATCTTGTGCTTGTTGGCTGAGCTCATAGAACATGCTAGGTAATTTAGGTAAAAACTCTGCCCAGTTGGGGGCTTCCTGTTGCACGTTTTTTATGGCTGCTTGCCAGCCCATTTTTTCATGCATCCATTGCTCAAGAATTGGTTTGGCAGTTTTCCACAAATCCAGTTCAGGATAGAGTTGGCGGCCTAGTCCTTCAATATTAAGCAGAGTTTTTTGTAACAATACTAATTGTGGCTGGACTTCCATATTAAAACGGCGGGCGGTCTGGAATAATCGTAATAATAATTGTCCGAATGATATTTCTTTAAGCGGTCGGGCAAAAATAGGTTCACAGACACTGCGAATGGCAGCTTCAAATTCTTCAACACGGGTTTCTGCGGGTACCCAGCCAGATCGGATATGCAACTCAGCAACACGGCGATAATCATGATTGAAAAATGCTAAAAAGTTATCGGCCAAATACTGTTGATCTTCAGGAGCCAGGGTACCCATAATTCCAAAATCAACAGCAATATAACGTGGGCTTTCTGGATTACTGATATCTACCATGATGTTGCCGGGATGCATGTCAGCATGGAAGAAGCCATGTTTGAATGCCTGTGTGAAGAATATTTCAACACCAATTTCAGCTAGTTTTCCCAGATTGATATTATTGGCTTTTAACTCTGCAATATCACCAATGGGAATGCCATAAATTCGTTCTTGTACCAGTAGATTAGTTTTGGTTAAAGCCCAATTTATTTCAGGCACATAAAGTAGGTTGGAACTTTCAAAGTTACGACGTAACTGTGATGCTGATGCAGCTTCCCGCATCATATCCAATTCATCAAACAGGTTTTTTTCCAATTCGGAAACAACTTCTCTTGGGCGTAGCCGTTTTCCCTCAGACCAAAAACGTTCAGCTAAACTAGCTAGAGTGTATAACAAATTAATGTCACGACGAATGCTTTTTTCAATATTAGGCCGAACAATTTTAATGATAACTTCTGAGCCATCAATTAGCTGGGCAGCATGTACTTGAGCGATGGAAGCAGATGCAAGGGGCTGTTGATCAATATGTGAAAAATACTCATCTAAAGAGTGATCACCATAGGCTTGTTGAATTATGGCTAATGCCTGTTCATTTGGAAAGGGTTCAACTTGATCTTGCAGTTTGGCCAATGAGTTGGCGATATCATCTGGTAACAGGTCACGTCTGGTCGACAATATTTGACCAAATTTAATAAAAATTGGGCCAAGATCCTGCAAGGCTAAACGTAATCGTTCACCACGTGGAGCAGTTGCATTATGTGTCCAGCGATAAGGTGATAGATAACTTAAATAACGCAGAGGACGTAGCAGATGTGTGGCTTGAATAATGTCATCCAGACGATGCTTTGCTAGCACATGGTTGATTTGAATCAGTCGAAAAAAGTGTTGTGGTTTCATTAACTAATCAGCCTGTTAATGCGTGCTTCAAGTCGGTCAAAATCTGCTCGTAGTGTATCAATATCTACCAAGAAGTCTTTAATTTGAGATTTGTCAGGTAAGATACGTGTTTCTTCACGCAAGTATTCAGCTATATTTTCTTGCATAGATTGGTGGGTATTTTTTGCCCAGCCAGCAAGTTGTCTAATACCATGGGCAATGGGATAAGAAAGTGTGTCACCGGTAATGCGTGCAATCTGTTGTTCCCAATCAAAATCAAATCCTTCGAGTATGTCACGTAGTTGTTTGGCAAACTGTACGTTGCCATGAATATCAATTTTAGAAGAAAAAAGGCTATCTGGTTGGGCGCCTAATGTAAGCAATGTCATCGCGCTGCCTGTGATGGTCAAATCTGCAGTTTGTTCCTTATCTGTTGTGAGTTGCAATTGTTGATTAGTCACTATTACGCTAATGGTTTGATTGAAATCTTTAATATGGATTGCAATACAGTGTTGTTCAAACAGGTCTAGTTTGGCTTTTGTTTCTGGATCTTGAGCCAAAGTGGTATTTAATGCCAATGCTAAGGGCTTAAGTAATGAGTTCAAAATTTGTAGCCACTATGAAGGGCAACGATACCAGCAGTCATATTGTGAAAATCACAACGCTCAAATCCTGCATCAACCATCATTTGTTTCATTGTTTCTTGATCGGGATGCATGCGGATAGATTCTGCTAAATAACGATAGCTGTCTTCATCATTAGAGAATACTTTGCCTATTTTGGGTAGTAGTTTGAATGAATAAGTATCATAAAGAGGTGCTAACCATTCTGAAGGTTTTGAAAACTCGAGAACTAACAATCGGCCGCCCGGTTTTAATACGCGATACATTGAACGTAATGCAGCATCTTTATCGGTGACATTGCGAAGCCCAAATGCGATGGTGATACAATCAAAACTGTTATCAGGAAAAGGTAGACATTCGGCATTAGCTTGAACGTAGTTAATATTGCCAATAACACCCTCATCCGTTAATCGATCACGACCAACATTCAGCATGCTAGCGTTGATATCAGCCAAAACAACTTGACCAGTGCCACCAACCAGCTTTGAGAATTTAAGTGCTAAATCACCAGTGCCACCGGCGATATCGAGGATTTTGGCTCCACGTCTAATACCGCTGGTATGAATAGTGAAACGTTTCCATAAACGATGAACACCCATCGACATCAGATCATTCATTAGATCATATTTGCCAGCAACCGAGTGAAAGACTCCAGCTACGTGTTTATCTTTATCCTCGGTAGGGACTTCCCGATAACCGAAATGGGTGGTTTTTTCCTGTTCCACAAGTTTTACCCTTGTCGTTGATAACCTGCTTGTTGAAGCCGGTTTAAATAATCTCGCCAGCGGTGCTCCTGCTCGGTAGCCAGATTGCGCAAATAATCCCAAGTAAATAGGCCGCTATCATGACCATCATCAAAATAAATTTTGAGCGCATAGTTACCGCAAGGTTCCAGCTGCTTGATACCAATCTGTTCTTTACCTGTTTGTAGTACTTCCTGCCCTGTGCCATGACCACGCACTTCCGCAGAAGGTGAAAAAACTCGCAGATATTCAGCAGGCAAATTATAACTATCACTGCCATAAGTCAGTTCCAGACTTTTTGACTGCGAGTGTAAGGTTATTTCTGTCGGAGGTGAATTATTTATCATCAGCTAACTTTACAGAATATAGCGGGAAAGATCTTCATCTTGTACTAGGATGGATAATTGCTGATTTACATAAGCTGCATCAATTGAGATATCAGAGGCATCATCAGCAGTATTAAATGACAGTTCTTCAAGCAGTTTTTCTAGCATAGTGTGCAGGCGACGTGCACCTATATTTTCAGTTTGTTCGTTTACCTGCCAAGCTAATTCAGCAATACGCTGAAGGCCATCTTCGGTGAAAGATAGTGTTGAACCCTCAGTGCCTAATAATGCTATGTATTGCTCAGTTAGTGATGCATCAGGTTCAGTTAAAATACGTACAAATTCATCTGCACCTAAAGCATCCAGTTCAACTCGAATAGGTAAACGGCCTTGTAGCTCTGGGATTAGGTCAGAGGGCTTACTGAGGTGGAATGCACCAGAGGCAATAAATAGAATATGGTCAGTTTTCAACATGCCATATTTTGTTGATACGGTGCTACCTTCAACTAGAGGCAATAGATCACGCTGCACACCAGCACGAGATACATCAGCACCGCCACTTCCACCTTCACTACGGTGGGTGATTTTATCGATTTCATCTAGGAAAACGATACCATTTTGTTCAACAGCATCAATAACCTGGGCTTTTAAATCTTCTTCATTGATTAGTTTGTCTGCTTCTTCTTCAGCGAGAGCACGCAATGCTTTTTCGACAGTTAATTTACGAGTTGTTGTCCGTGAAGAGCCCATATTTTGGAACATATCTTGTAACTGATTGGTCATTTCTTCCATGCCTGGTGGTGACATGATCTCAACCCCAACACTAGGTGCATTCAGTTCGAGCTCAATTTCACGATCATTTAATTTTCCTTCACGTAACATTTTTCTGAAACGTTGACGGGTAGTGGAATCATCTTCTGTTTCCTGATCACGAGCTGGGCGCAATAATGTATCCAGAATACGATCTTCGGCAGCATCTTCCGCACGTGTTTGTACAGTTTCAATAGCTTGATCACGCAACATCTTCATCGCCATTTCTGCAAGATCACGAATTATGGATTCAACATCACGACCGACATAACCTACCTCAGTAAATTTAGTAGCTTCAATTTTTATAAATGGTGCATTGGCAAGTGTAGCCAAGCGGCGAGCAATTTCAGTTTTACCAACCCCCGTTGGACCAATCATTAGAATATTTTTCGGTGTGATTTCATGTTGCAATTCAGCTGAAAGTTGCTTACGGCGCCAGCGATTACGCAAAGCAATAGCAACAGCCTTTTTTGCAGCCTGTTGGCCGATAATATGTTTGTCTAGTTCTTGAACAATTTGTTTTGGTGTTAATGCTTGCATAGTAGTGTGTTATGACTCGCTTTCTAATGTTTCAATAGTGAGGTTGTGATTGGTGTAGATACAAATGTCGGCAGCAATATTAAGTCCTTTTTCGACAATATCCCGTGCACTTAAATCGGTGTTTTCAATCAAGGCGGTTGCTGCAGACTGGGCAAAAGGGCCACCAGACCCAATAGCCATTAGACCATTTTCAGGTTCAATGACATCGCCATTACCAGTGATGATGAGTGATGATTTACTGTCAGCAACTGCTAATAATGCTTCCAAGCGACGCATCATTCGATCCGTACGCCAGTCTTTAGCAAGTTCAAGTGCACTACGTGTCAGATTACCTTGATGTTTTTCGAGTTTAGCTTCAAATCGTTCAAATAAAGTGAAAGCATCAGCTGTGCCTCCAGCAAATCCAGCAATGACTTGATCATGATAAAGTCGACGTACTTTACGAGCATTGCCTTTCATAACTGTGTTGCCAAGACTGACCTGACCATCACCCCCGATAACAACCTGTCCATTACGACGATAAGATAGGATAGTAGTACCGCGGTACTGCTCCATAATTAAACTCCTAGGTAAAATGATCCTGAATGCGCAGAATAGTATACTATGGTCGGTTTTCTAACGCAGTTATTATTCAGTTATAGCTAATTATATATAGGTAGTCGGTTACTCTCATCTACGGACAATATTTATTGGATAATTTTATTGTTGACAACGAGCGGGATTTTACGCAAAATGGCCGGCTTTTATAGTGGAGGGGTTCCCGAGTGGTCAAAGGGATCAGACTGTAAATCTGACGGCTCAGCCTTCGGAGGTTCAAATCCTCCCCCCTCCACCATTATATATAGTAGTTAAGTTGTGTTTGCGGGTGTAGTTCAATGGTAGAACTCCAGCCTTCCAAGCTGATCACGTGGGTTCGATTCCCATCACCCGCTCCATTTATGTTCATGGATGGAGTGTATGCAGAAAATGCAGGAGCAATTTTCTGTTTTGTTTGGGTTGGCCCGCATAGCTCAGTCGGTAGAGCGCATCCATGGTAAGGATGAGGTCATCAGTTCGATTCTGATTGTGGGCTCCACAGTAAGGTTTGATTAGGCAGGGATTTTCCGTGTCTTTTTTGTTTTTGTTATAGCTAGATAATATTGACGGGGAGACGAGTCATGTCTAAAGAAAAATTTGAAAGAAACAAGCCACACGTAAACGTGGGCACAATTGGTCACGTAGACCATGGAAAGACCACATTGACAGCGGCGATCACAAAAGTGATGGCAGAAGCGCAAGGTGGTGAATTC
>QNEY01000124.1 GCA_003645385.1 Gammaproteobacteria bacterium
CGATGTTTGAATCCATGTCCAGTTAATATCGACTTTGGTGATGTCACCGTAAAATTACGTTCAGTATTGAAAAAACAAGGTAAACGTCATTTTAATATTGGTACTTGGACATCAATGGCCTATCTTAATGCGACTGATCCATTTACTGTTAAATTAATGCGTAAAAGCATGATTGAGTGGGGTTATAAGGGACAACGATTTGCACATGGTTTAGGTAAGGCTCTTGGTTTGTTAGGTAGCAAGAAAAAACGACCATTACCAACAACTGGTAAAACACCAATCCGTGAGCAAGTTGTTCATTTTATGAAAAAACCAATGCCGGCCGGGTTGCCATCACAAACTACTCGAGCAATGTTGGGGGTTGAAGATGACAAGATGATTCCGATCTTGCGAGATATCAATAAGGTTAATGATGATTCTGATGCAGTATTTTATTTCCCTGGTTGTGGTTCTGAACGATTATTTAGTCAAGTAGGATTGGCAACACTAGCGATGTTGTACGAAGTAGGTGCTGAAACTGTATTACCTCCGGGCTATTTATGTTGTGGTTACCCACAGGCATCCAGTGGTGATACTGAAAAAGGCCAAGCGATTTCAACTGCTAATCAAGTATTGTTCCATAGACTGGCTAATACCTTGAATTATATGGATATCAAGACTGTGATTGTGTCGTGTGGTACTTGTATGGATCAGTTATTGAAATACCAATTTGAAGCTATTTTTCCGGGCTGCCGCTTATTGGATATTCATGAATATCTGATGGAAAAAGGTGTAAAAATGGATGCCGTTGAGGGTGTGCAATATCTCTATCATGAACCTTGCCATACACCGATGAAAACTTATCAATCAACCAATGTGGCGGCGACGTTATTGGGACAAGATGTTACGTTGAGCGATCGTTGCTGTGGTGAGTCAGGCTCATTTGCAGTTGCCAGACCTGATATTGCAACCCAAGTCCGTTTCCGTAAAGAAGAGGAAATTGTCAAAGGTATTCAGCAATTAGTCGGTGAAGATAAAGCGGTTAAAGGCAATGTGAAAATGTTGACGTCATGTCCTGCCTGTCAGCAAGGATTAGAGCGTTACAGCGAAGATACTGGTATTGAAACAGATTACATTGTAGTTGAAGTCGCTAATCACATATTAGGTGATAACTGGCAGCCGAAGTTTATTGAAAATGTAAAAGAGGGTGGTATTGAACGGGTATTACTATAAATCAGATTCCACACCACAGAGACACAAAGGACACAGAGTTTTTAATTTTCTTCTTTGTGTCTGTCTCTGTGGTTTATTTTGAGCTTAATGCCTCAGCAGAAAACTTAATGCCATTCCAGCCTGAAACCATAAAATTACGAATATTCTGATGATCATCTCCGTCTGGATTACCAACTACATCATCACGGTAATAACTACCAAAACAAGCTAAAGTTTGCTGTTCAGATAGCTTGTTTAATTTACCAAAAGCAAAAATCTTGCATGAGCCATTATTTTGGTTTGCTTCATTAATCGTATTGCCATTACTGAAAGTAGTTGGTGTGAATGTGTAATGTTGATCAATTACTGCCATAGTCTCGCTGAATTCTATCTGTTCAGGATGTTGACTAAGTTTTGCAATAAATACTTCGAGTTCCATTGTGGTGTCCTGTGAAAATTAATCAAAAAACTGGCTAAATTCTGATACTACTGCCCGCGGCGTACGGTAGTTATTAACTTCCGCTTCAGTATCTTCATAACCGAGAGCCATGCCACATATCAAAAAGGTATCATCTGGGTAGCCTAAAAACTGTTTGACTATCTGAGGATACTCAGCCAATGCAACTTGTGGGCAGGTTGCTAAACCTTCTTCCATCGCTGCAAGCATGACCGATTGTAGGAACATGCCATAATCTAGAAAGGAGCCTGTTTCCATCACTGGATCCATAAAAAAGAGCAACATCACGGGAGCATCAAAGGCACGGTAATTAGCAGCCCATTGTGCTTGTCGTTTTTCAGCGTCTTCTCTAGAAATATTCAGGCTGGAATAAAGTTGCAAGCCACAGTCTCTACGACGAGTTTTATAGGGTGCTGCCCATTTAACAGGGTAGTATTGATAGTCTAATTTTGTTTCTGTACCATTAGCAAAAGCCTGTTCTAATTGGAGTTCAAGGTCTTTCTTAGAGTTACCTGATACTATTGCGACCTGCCAAGGTTGAGTATTAGCACCCGAAGGCGAATGGCTTGCTGTAGTTAATATCCGATTAATCTGTTCAGTAGTAACAGATTTATTAATAAATGCACGAGTGGAGTGACGCTGAGTAATAGCCTCGATAATATTCATCTATTATGCCTCTGATTCTTTAAGTCGCCAGACAAACCATAACAATATCAGGCAGAAACAGACTAACATTAGTTGTAAACCTGTTCGGCCAGACAAAATCAGGATTGAAATACCAAAGGTAGCAATAATTAACCCCATGGCTTTGAATTTTACTTTTTTACGAACGGTATGGCTGTTTTCCCATTGTGCGAGTGGTGGCCCAAACCATTTATTGTTTAATAGCATCTTGTGAAAGCGGGGTGAGCTTTCAGCAAAGCACGCTAAAGCAAGAATTAGAAAGGGTGTTGTAGGTAATAAAGGCAATACCGCACCAATAGCCCCCAAAATAACAAACAACCAGCCTAAACAAATCAGTAAGTAGTGTTTGACTTGAGTACGCATGATTTCGTGATTAATTATTAGGCACGAGACATAAATTTACCAGATACGGTATTGATTTTTATGACATCGCCTTGTTCAATGTATTCAGGAACTTGGACCTCCAAACCTGTAGATAATTGAGCAGGCTTGGTACGTGCAGTTGCAGATGCACCTTTAATGCTTGGTCCTGTTTCAACAATCTCCATCGCTACTGCGGCAGGTAATTCAATAGCAACTAAAATACCATCAAGTAATACTGATACGACACCCTCAAGCCCCTCAACTAAATAGCCACTTTCATCCTCAATATCACTGGCATTGATTGTGTATTGTTCATAGTCATCTAAACTCATAAAAGTATAACCATCGTCATCTTTAAATGAGTATTGCAGCACTTTACGTTCACAATCGACTTCTTTTAGGAAATCATCACCTTTTAAAGTTTCATCACGCTTTTGTTTGGTTTTAAGATGGTTGAAACGAATCTTATATAAAGTCGATGCACCACGAGAAGAGGGGTTGCGAACTTCAATTTCTTTTACTGAATAGGGTTCATCGTTGACTTCAACAACCATCCCACGTTTTAAGTCACTAGCTTTAGGCATAGGTTTACTCTATTTATATGAATCAATAACGAGGCATTATACCCGAGTATTTTCCAGTGTTAATTATGATTATTAGCTGCTCAATGTATATCTTTGAACACTGATTTTTAGCTATTGCGTTAAACTCTACGGGAATAATCATTATATTTGAGTAAAATATGGCTGAACTAGGAAAGAAAAATAACTTAACCGTCATTAAATCGTTGGATTTTGGCGTTTATCTGGATGGTGGCGATTTGGATGAAATTCTGTTGCCTAGACGATATGTTCCGGAAGGTTGTACAGTTGGCGATCAGCTAGATGTATTTGTTCATCTTGATTCAGATGATTTACTTATTGCGACTACAGACACGCCTAAAGCAATGGTCGGTGAATGCGCTGTTCTTAAAGTAGTGGAAGTGAATCAAATAGGTGCTTTTCTAGACTGGGGATTGCCCAAAGACTTGCTTGTCCCATTTGGAGAACAACAAAAACCAATGCAGGTTGGCCAATCTTATGTTGTTTATCTTTATATTGACCAAGCATCAGAGCGAATTGCTGCCAGTACAAAATTGGACAAGTTTCTGGGTGATACTTCGCCCTATTTTAAAGAGCAGCAGCAGGTTGATTTGTTGATTTGTGGCCGTACAGATCTTGGTTATAAAGCGGTAGTTAATAGCTCTGTAATAGGGCTTATTTTTAATAGTGAAGTATTTAAACCAATCCAAATTGGACAAACACTGAAAGGCTTTATCAAGCGAATTCGACCAGATAAGAAGCTGGATTTATGCCTGCAATTAGTTGATCGAGAAACTCTTGATGCCTTGTCAGAACAAATTCTGACCTTTATCAAAGCGCAAGGTGGCCAAACAATATTGACTGATAAAAGCTCGCCGCATGAAATCAGCCAGCAATTTGGTGTCAGTAAATCCAGTTACAAAAAAGCCTTAGGAAAATTATATAAAAAACGGTTGATTAATATTGAGAAGCAGTTGGTGAGTTTGATTAAGGATGTTCCAAAAAATGGCTAATATCAATTGGTATCCTGGCCATATGCATAAGGCTAGTAAAGAGATGCGCAAGAGCATTCCTCAAGTTGATCTTATAATTGAGATCCTTGATGCACGTATTCCCTTTAGTAGTGAAAACCCGATGTTGGCCGATATTCGCGGCGATAAACCGTGTATTAAAGTATTGAGCAAAAGCGATCTTGCCGATCCTGTTATTACGCAACAATGGCAAGACTATTTAGAGCAAGAAAAGGGTGTTAAAACCATTGCTTTAACGACTGAAGAACCAGAAAAAATGCATGACTTGTTAGGCTTATGTCACAAAATGGTTCCGACAAAAGCAAATGGTTCAGAAAGACTTGAAGCAATGATTATGGGGATTCCTAATGTGGGTAAATCTACCTTGATCAATAATCTGGCAGGTCGAGTGATAGCCAAAACAGGCAATGAGCCTGCAGTGACAAAAATGCAGCAACGGATCAAGCTGGATCAAGGGATTGTATTGTTGGATACGCCGGGTGTTTTGTGGCCAAAACTAGAAAATAGACATGGTGGTTATCGTCTGGCAATAACAGGTGCAATAAAAGAAACCGCAATTAGTAATGATGATATTGCAATGTATGCCGTAGATTACTTTAAACATAGCTATCCTGAGTTATTAAAAATACGTTATCAATTAGATGAATTGCCTGAAGATGAGTTAGAGTTACTGGAAATAATAGGTGCAAAACGAGGATGCTTACGTGCTGGTGGAATGGTAGATTTGGACCGGGCAGCCAAGATTGTATTGACTGAGTTTCGTGATATTACAATCGGTAGGATCACCTTGGAAACACCAGAAATGATGGAACAAGAATTAATTGAAGTGGCTGAAATCAGAGCACAAAAAGAAGCTAAAAAATCGGCTCGTAAGCAGAAGAAACATGGATCAAGACAATAAGTATTAGGTTAAAAAATAAAGTTAACAAGATACTGTAATTTAACCAGACTATAATAGTCTATGGAATCAGAATTAAAAAAGGGTTAGGATTTAAATATGAAAATATTGGTTGGTTTGTTAATCGTTTTATTGAGTGCTTGCAGCAACTTACCTGAGACAATTTCACGAGTACCAGAAAATAATCATCAACTCCGAAATGTGGTAAATGATGTTGATAACTTTATCGGCCAGCAGGTACGTTGGGGAGGGGAGATTATTAAAGTAAGCCGTGACAATAATCTTTCGATATTGGAAATAAAACAGTTTCCACTAAATCGATACGGCTTTCCTCTGACAAATGTTCATAGCCAAGGAAAGTTTATTGCTCGAAGTGATCAGCTTTTTGATCAAGAAGTATACCAAGAAGGATTGTTAATTACTTTCTCAGGAATGATTACTTCTGAAATCAAGGAGACAGTTAAACGCAAGGATAATTATTTACCAATAATCACTATTACTGACTCAAACCTCTGGCCATATAGAATATCAAAAGGCAGGGCTTATACTAATACAAGCATGGAATCTGAATTTCGAGGCTATGGAATTGAGGGCTCTGGTCATTATCAAGTATATTAATAATTCGGGTAGGCAGTTGAACTCCTGATTGCAAAGTCCAAATCTGCCATCATCAGAGTTACAGTCTCTTTTCAGATGCTCTGCACATGGAGAAAAGCAGTTATTTTCATTGAAAAAATCTGATTCTCCTATCGAGATTATGGACTGGAAG
>QNEY01000125.1 GCA_003645385.1 Gammaproteobacteria bacterium
GTTTCAGGATCACAGGCACCTTCGACAGGGCGAGGATGCAGTTTGATAAACAGTTGACGTAGGCCAGGGTATTGTTGAATTGCTAAATATTCAACACGGGCATCTTCAAGAAATTCGACCGCCATACGTTGGAATGGACTGTAATTGTCAGCGATGATATGGTTTGACCAGCGTTGATGTGCCGCCATATGGGCGAGAGTTGCACGGTAGCGATCGATACCTGAAACAGTATCGGTATCATCATAAACATCGGGAATACGTAAACCTAAGGTATCAAGATAGGGGATAGGTCGGCGCAGTTCATCAAAACCGAGTGAATAGGGAATTAGCTGTGGATCGCTGTCCCATAAACCTTGCATATACAGGTTGAGTTTGCGTTCGTGATCATAGAACAATGTGCCATGACGTTCGCGTTGTAAAATGGCCATGCTATCAGCAGATTGTAGGCTGAAAAAGTCTTTTTGGCGTTCGGGATGCGTATTGTAAAAAAGAATGCCGTAGTCAACCCAGTTCTTCAAACCCACTAATGATAGTTGGCTAATAAGATAAGGCATTTTTTCTAATAAATCGGGCAAGCTAGGACTAGGAATGGTGGCATGATGGCCATGAATTGATACTGATGTTTGATTCATCATATCGAAAATAAGATCGAAATAATGTTGCAGGGCTTCTACATCACCTAAGCGACGCGCCACGGTTGGCAAGGTTTGTAAAAATACGGGGATAGCTTTGCCGTTAATGGTGCGAGAAAACTTCCACACTGTTTTTGATACTAGACTGATTATTTCTTCACCAAGGTGATCTGCCATAGCAGGGATATCTTCTAAATAGCTAAGCACAGGTTCGACACCGCGACCGATCATGCAGATAAGAGATGCACCTTCTAAATAGTCTTCAATGCCTTGGTCAGAAAGAATGTGACTCGCTTCTGCCATCAACTCGTCAAAGACAGGATTGATTTGATCAAAGCCACATTTTAGCTTTTCGCGGTTGAGGCTTTCTGATAATTCAGTTTCACTCATGGTGAAAGGTATTCAGCTTAAGCAAAAATAGTATTGATGGCGTGATCTAAGGTGTCACGAATATCGGCATCATCTGTAATTGGGCGCACCAAGGCCATTTTACAAGCCGCTTGTGCTTCGATACCTTGATCCATTAATGATGCGGCATAGGTGAGCAAGCGTGTTGAAATACCTTCATCTAAGCCATGACCTTTAAGGTTACGAGCTGTGCTAGCAACTTTAACTAATTTATCAGCAAAATCAGCATTAATACCTGTTTCTTTCTGCAAAATAGTCGATTCAGTTTCAGGTGTTGGGTAATCAAATTCAAAGGCAGTAAAACGTTGCTTGGTTGATTGTTTTAAGTCTTTCATCAGGCTTTGATAACCAGGGTTATAAGAAATAACCAATTGAAAATCAGGATGGGCTTCGAGTAATTCACCTTTTTTATCTAGAGGCAAAACACGGCGGTGATCGGTTAAGGGATGGATAACTACGGTAGTATCTTGGCGCGCTTCAACTACTTCATCTAAGTAACAAATTGCTCCAATACGAGCTGCAACGGTTAAAGGTCCGTCTAACCAACGTGTGCCATTAGCATCTAGTAAATAACGACCAACTAGATCTGAAGCTGTCATATCTTCATTGCAAGCAACGGTAATTAAAGGTTTGTTTAACTTCCATGCCATATGTTCGATAAAACGAGATTTACCACAGCCTGTTGGGCCTTTGATCATAACAGGTAAACGGGCTTGATATGCTGCTGTGTAGAGTTCAACTTCATCACTTTGAACTTGGTAGAAAGGTTCTTTTTTGATTAGATATTGTTCTGTATCACTCATGGGTTAGGAACTCATTTGTAGAAAAGAATTTAGAAAAATAAACTGGTGAAAGATTTGTTTTGCTGAATGCTTTTGATGTGGGAGAATTTTGAGAGAAGACTCCCTGCCGAAGCAGGGAGTGTCCGTTTAACTTATTGTGCTTAGGCTTACTTGTGTACGCCTAATTTTTCTCTCCATCCTGGGAAGATGCGATCAGCATCACCTGGGAATGATTCGAATGCACGAGCAAATTCACGATGCTCTTTCGCGTATTCGATAGGATCTGCACCTTGTTTCCAACAGTCATGTGCTTGTGCTAATGAACGTGCACCATCAGCTGGGCTATCAATATGACCGTAAGCACCACCACCGGCAGTGTTGATTACGTTACCATGACCTAAGTTTTCGAAGAAACCAGGTAAACGTAATGCGTTCATACCACCAGAAATGATTGGAGTAGTTGGCTTCATGCCATTCCATTCTTGATGGTAGAAAGGACCCGTTACGCTATCACGTTCAATCATATAAGCGATAATGCGGTCATCTTGACCACCTTCCATTTTACCATATCCCATTGTACCTACGTGGATACCAGAAGCACCTTGTAGACGTGACATTTTAGCTAATACAAATGCAGTATAACCACGAACAGATGATGGCGATGTAACCGCACCATGACCTGCACGATGGTAATGTAAGTATTGGCTTGGGTAGTTACGACGAGCTGTTGTCACCATACCTGGACCACCAACATAACCATCTACCAAGAAGGCTACTTTGTCGGCATCTGGGCCAAATGTTTCTAAGATGTAGTCAGCACGCGCCAACATTTCATAGTGATCATCTGCTGTGATGTTAGCAGAGAATAATTTAGCTTCACCGGTCTCATCTTGAGCACGTTTCATTGCATCAGCAACTAAAGGGATAACCTTTTTAGTTGGGCAGAAGACTTGGTTACCTTGTGGTTCATCATTTTTGATGAAATCGCCACCTAACCAGAATTGGTATGCCGCTTCAGCAAATGGTTCTGGGCGTAAACCTAGTTTAGGTTTGATGATTGTACCGGCGATGTAACCACCATCTTTAACTGGGCGACCAAGGATGCGCCATAAATCAGAAATGTCTGTTGCGGGACCATCAAATAATTGCAACATGCGAGGTGGTACGTGGAAATCTTGCATTTGAAGATCTTTAACATCACCCATGCCTTGGTTATTACCAATAGCAAGCGTAAGGAAAGATACGATCATTGCGCGACCATCAATGATATTGCGGTCAAACAAGTCGTTTGGATAAGCAACTTTCATAATGCCTTTTGCTTCATCGATTTCATAAACTAAAGCATCAACGCCTTTAGTAAAGTCATCGGTAGTTGAAACTTCAACGTTTGTTCCTGTTGATGATTCAGCAGCAATATGAGCAGCAACTTCTAAATAGCCGTAGCCATCAGCCGGGTGCATTGTGTATGCAACGAGGATATGTCCGCCGTTGGCGAGTAAGTCATCTTCTTTTAAACTAAGATCGGCGTAACGTGATGATTGATCCATTATATTTACCTTCTAAATTAGTGAGTGGCGCGAATTGTCTTCGCATTCCTAACGTTCGGTTTGTACGTTTTTAATAACGTAGCATTAGTCTAGGGTATTTTTATTATAAATAAAACTCAAATGTTTTGATTTTAACCATAAGAAATGCTTATATATAGAATATGAATATAACCATACGACAATTTCAGATATTTGAAGCTGTGGCGCAACATTTAAGTTATACCCGCGCTGCAGAAGTGCTTTATTTAAGTCAGCCAGCTGTTTCAATGCAGATCAAGCAATTAGAAACTGAAGTTGAGATGCCTCTATTTGAGCGAATGGGTAAAAAATTATTTTTAACTGAAGCGGGAGAGGAGTTACTTATTTATGCTCGTAATATTTCACAGCAGTTAGTTGAATTAGATGAAGTGATGGATGAAATTCGTGGTAGTGAAAGAGGTAGTGTCACTATTGCTGTGGCTACTACAGCTAACTATTTTGCTTTGAAACTATTAGGGGAATTTTATAGGCGATTTTCAGGTACCAACATCAGTTTGGATGTGACCAACCGTGAAAGTTTATTAAAACATCTAAATGAAAATACGGTAGATATGGTTATTATGGGGCAACCCCCTGAAGGTATGAATGTTGAATCGACTCCCTTTATGGATAACCCATTGGTGGTCATAGCACCAAAAGGACATGAGTTAACTAAGCGAAAACAAATTCCATTATCTGTTTTACAGCAAGAAACTTTTATTATGCGCGAGCATGGTTCAGGAACTAGGATCGCTATGGAACGTTTTTTTGAAGACAGTGGCTATAGCATTAGCTCGGTAATGGAAATGAGCAGTAATGAGGCTATTAATCAGGCAGTTGAAGCAGGCTTAGGTTTAGGTATTGTTTCTCATCATACACTCGAGTTGGAGTTAGCCTTAGATCGTTTGGAAGTGTTAGATGTAGAATCATTTCCAATAATGCGCCATTGGTATTTGGTGCATCGTGAGGGCAAACGTCTGACAGCATTGATGGATGAATTTAAACGTTTAGTAATTAATGAAGCAGGTGAAATATTAGAGCGTTAATCGACTAGTATCTAGCCATTTTACCCTCCCAAAGCCTGCAACCAGACGAATTCTAGTCAGTTTTAGTAGATAAAAATGAAAGCCCGGTAAATCCAGTGTGATTTCTGCCTCTGGAAATTGAGCGAGATAATCTTCTCGCAATTGTATTTCGTTTTGGGCTGGTTCAGCATTTGCCAGACAGGTAATCCGGGCACCAGCCCCTGGATTTGCTGCATCAGCAGGATCAAAAATGGTGATTGAAACTTTAGGGTTGGCTTTAATGTTATTAGTATGTTCAGCTAAATGGCTAATAAAAATTACAATCTCGCCTTGATCGCTAATGATATAGGGAGTGATAGAGCCAAATGGGTAACCTAATTCAGTTTGTGAATGTGTTGATAATACCCCGTAATTTTGCCTTCGAATAAACTGGCTTGGATCTAAATCAGTCATGGTGTGGTTATCCAGTTTATTTCCTTAGCAGAAGTATCACCGACCAGACAGAATCGTAAATCTTTAGGCATATCTGCTTGATTTGAACTAATTGGAATTCTGCCAGCCATAATTTCTGCAAAGCGTTGTGGGTAAAGTGGTTTTTGTTCTGGTTTAGCATAACCATCGGGATACACTGGTTGGTTATTACGATAGTCGTATTTGTCACTTGCACCGACAGTATGCAAAATTTCATGTGTCATAACTATAGTATTTTGTTTGGTTTGTTTTGGCTTTGCATAAGCGTGAATCACACCAATTAAACCTTTGCTTAATCCTAATGAATGTTGAAGCGCCTGACCTTTTTTGCCTTGATGATAAAGTACATACAGGCGGATTCGACCTTTATTAGATGTATCATCGGGTGTATTTTGGTATGCCCAATAGCGTAGTTTCATACTCCACAGCATGACTTTGAGAGCAGCGCTACGATCTTCGGGTGGGGCAGGAGGATGTGACGTGATAGTAGAGCCCAGCGTGGTGATAACTGGTTGCTCAACAATAAGGTGGAATTTTTTTGCACTACGAATAAAAAACTTATCTATATCCTGGAAATCTTTTAAAGAGAGCGTTTGAATATAGTTGTCAGTTTTTGGACTTCCATCACCATTGATTGGAAAAATAACAACCTCAATAGGTTGATACCATGATGTGGTATTAAGGCGTTGTTCTTTGGTGTAAATTGCTGCGGCAGCCAATGCTGAAAGCAGGATAACAACACGAATATTTCTAAAGCTGAATACTTTCATAAGCAGGCCTTAATGAATCTTGTGCTAGTACCAATAAAAAAGGCCGGAGGTATAAACCAAACCGGCCTTCAATATTATTGACTAATAATTTCTAGCCTGGAACAACATTCTCAGCTTGTGGGCCTTTTGCGCCTTGAGAAACTTCCATTGTTACTGATTGACCTTCTTTCAAAGACTTAAAGCCTTCTGATTGAATTGCACTGTGATGTACAAATACA
>QNEY01000126.1 GCA_003645385.1 Gammaproteobacteria bacterium
ATTTGGGTGAATCTTATCTGTTTTTGCAAAAAGGCTTCTACAGCCACTTCATTAGCAGCATTTAAAATTGCAGTACTAGTACCACCAGCTTCCAGAGCTTGGTATGCAAGTGCTAAACATGGAAAATTCTGATGATCTGCCACAGAAAAGTCCAGTCGACCTACTGCAACCAAATCCAGTGGCGCAACGCCAGAATCAATTCGTTCTGGCCATGCTAAGGCATTAGCAATTGGGGTTCTCATATCTGGATTGCCCATCTGTGCTAATACCGAACCATCGACATAATCAACCATCGAATGAATAATACTTTGACGATGTAAAACAACATCAATTTTCTGAGTTGGCAATCCAAACAACCAATGCGCCTCGATAACTTCTAACCCCTTATTCATCATTGTGGCTGAATCAACAGAGATCTTCTGGCCCATAGACCAATTCGGATGTGCAACAGCTTGCTCAGGTGTGACATGCTCAAGATCAGTTAAATCATAATCCCTGAAAGGACCACCTGAAGCCGTTAAAATAATCCTACGAACACCTTTACCTTCAAAATGATGTTGCTGCTGATTGCCTACAGGCAAACATTGCCAGATTGCATTATGTTCACTATCAACAGGTAATAAAGTCGCACCATTAGCCTCGACTTCTCGCATAAACAAGCCACCACTCATTACCAAGGCTTCTTTATTAGCCAACATAATATGCTTACCAGCACGTGCCGCAGCCAATGTTGGTAATAAACCAGCCGCTCCAACTATTGCAGCTACTACATAATCAGTATTATCGCTTTCAGAAACTTGTATTAATGCCTGTTCGCCAGATAACACCTGAGTGTCTATATCTACAGACTTCAATTGTTGTTCTAACAATTGCGCTGAAGATTCATCCAGCATTACTGCAATATCAGGCTTAAACTGTTGGCATTGCTCAAATAGTGTATCAACTGAACGGTTAGCAGTTAATGCATAAACACGGTATTTTTCTGGATGTTGAGCCAATACATTTAGTGTGCTGACACCAATTGAGCCAGTTGAACCCAATAACGTTATTGCTTGCACCTATATTGCTCCCAGAAAAAATAATCCGGCTGTAAATATTGGCACCGCAGCAATTAAACTGTCTATTCGATCTAAAATTCCACCATGGCCCGGTAATAAATTGCCACTATCTTTTACCTGATGACAACGTTTGAACAAACTTTCAAATAGATCGCCAATGACGGATATCAACAATGAAATTACTGATAACAACAACCAGCTAAATAAACTCAATGTTGCAGACCAGCCTAATGAATATCCAATTATTGCCCAAATCATTCCTAAAACTAATGCACCGGCTACGCCTTCCCATGTTTTATTCGGACTAATAGCCTTGGCCAATGATGTCTTGCCCCAGCGTTTTCCTGCAAAATAACCACCCGTATCAGCGAGCCATACCAACACCATCACGTAAAGTAATTGCTGTGGACCCAGCTCGGTAGCTTGGTGAAGTGCAACAGCACTGTGCCAGAACAAGGCTAATACTAAAGAGGCTAATATTAAAGCACTAAATGGCTGCTTAAGTAGTTTCTGAAATTCTATTGGTAAGGCTGTGTGAGCAAATCGACTAATCAGCAATAACACGAATCCCCATACTATTACTGATATCAAAGACAACATATATGCCGACAATAAAAAACTTATAACAGCAATAAAAACCAATACCACCATGGAAAATACCATTTTTGGCCGAGCACAAAAACCAATAATGGCAAACCATTCCAAAGCTGCAAGTACAACAACCCCAGCCAATAGCCATTGCAAAATAGATGTTGGCAAATATAAAATAGCTAGAACAACCAGTGGAATCAATACAACTGCTGTCAATAAACGCTGTTTAAGCATTGATCTCTTCCTGTATTTGCTCGGAGGTTTTCCCAAAACGTCGCTCACGATTACAAAATGATGAAATGGCAATATCCAATTCATTATCATCAAAGTCTGGCCATAAAGTATCGGTAAAGTAAAACTCTGTATAAGCTAATTGCCACAACAAAAAGTTACTGACCCGTTGCTCACCACCAGTTCGAATGAATAAATCTGGATCCGGTAGAAATGCTGTTGTTAAACCATTAGAAATGCTGTCTTCAGTAATGTCTGAAGGCACAATCTCACCTGCTTTCACTTTCTCAGCTAATTTTTGAACAGACTGGGTAATGTCCCAATGACCGCCATAATTAGCGGCTATATTTATAGTTAGGCCGATATTATCTGCTGTTAGTTGTTCTGCTTCCGTAATTTGTTTTTGTAAACTTTCTGAAAATTTACTAGTATCACCAATAATATGAAGCCGGATATTGTTTTTGTGTAAACGTCTGACCTGTTGTTTTAAAGCCAACGCAAACAATTCCATTAATAGGCTGACTTCTTTACCTGGACGACGCCAATTTTCACTACTAAAGGCAAATAAACTTAATACTGAAACTCCACGTTCAACGCAGTGTTTCACTATAGCTTCAACTGATTTAACACCAGCACGGTGCCCCATAAATCGAGGTTGATGACGCTGTTTTGCCCAACGACCATTACCATCCATAATAATCGCAATATGTTGTGGAACTGGGCTAGTTTCCTCAGACATAAAAGTATGCAGTTAAACTTCCATCAAATCTGCTTCTTTTTCAGCCAACACAGTATCTATTTGCTTGATACCAGAATCAGTCAATTTTTGTACAGCTTCTTCTGCTCCACGTTCTTCATCTTCTGATATTTCTTTTTCTTTCAAGAAATCTTTCAAAGTACTATTAGCATCCCGACGGATATTACGTACTGCAATCCGAGCACCTTCAGCTTCAGCACGTGCAACTTTGACCAAGTCACGGCGACGCTCTTCTGTTAAGGGTGGGATGGGAATGCGAATAGTCATGCCTGCACTGTTTGGATTAACACCCAAGTCTGAAGTCATAATCGCTTTCTCAACTACTGACAGCATAGGTTTTTCCCATGGTGTAACAGTAAGAGTACGAGAATCTTCAATACCAACGTTGGCCACCTGACTAAGCGGGACATCTGCACCATAGTATGGAACCATGACTTGATCTAAAAGACTAGTATGAGCACGTCCTGCTCGAATTTTTGCCATGGCATTTGTCAAAGCAGTCACACTTTTCTGCATTCGATCTGCTGCGTCTTTTTTAATATCTTCAATCATGTCTTTTCCCTACTTCACTAACGTACCAATATCTTCACCATAAATAATCTTGGTCAAGTTACCATCTTTATGAACATCAAATATCCGTAATGGCATTTGTTGTTCCTGACACATTACAACGGCTGTAGTATCCATTACCGCCAAACGTTTGTTAATCACTTCATCATAGCTGAGTTCGGTATAACGTATAGCATCAGGATCTTTTTTAGGGTCAGCACTGTAAACACCATCAACTTGCGTGGCTTTCAACATTAAATCCGCACCGATTTCAACTGCACGCAAACTCGCTGCAGAATCAGTAGTAAAAAATGGATTTCCAGTACCTGCGGCAAAGATGACTACACGACCTTTTTCTAAATGACGAATAGCACGACGACGCAGATAATCTTCACAGACCTGATTAATACGTATGGCTGACATCACACGACAGAATGCTCCTTGTCGTTCAAGTGCATCTTGTAATGCCAAAGCATTCATTACCGTAGCTAACATTCCCATGTGGTCGCCACTGACTCGGTCTATACCACTAGCGGCTAGACCTGCACCTCGGAATATATTACCACCACCAATGACAACTCCGAGCTCAACACCTTGGGCGCTGAGCTCGGCAATTTCTTTAGCAAAATGAGAAATCACCTCAGGGTCAATACCAAAATCAGCATTACCCATCAACGCCTCACCACTTAATTTAAGTAGTACACGTTTGTAAACTGGTTGATTCCCAATTTCTGTCATTAGTTTAATTTCCTTTAGCTTGAGCCATAACTTCTTCAGCAAAGTTATCTTCTTTCTTCTCGATACCTTCACCAACTTCAAAACATTCAAACGAATTGACAGCAGCATTAGCTTGGTTGACTAACTTTTCAACTGTCATATCAGGATCTTTAACGAATGCCTGACCTAACAAACTAATTTCGTTAACGAATTTTTTCATACGACCTTCAACCATTTTTTCAATAATAGCTTCTGGCTTACCACTGTCTCTCGCTTGAGTCACAACGATATCACGTTCTTTTTCCAATAACTCTGCCGGTAAATCATCACCAGATACAGCTTGTGGTCGACTAGCTGCAACATGCATAGCTAAATCTTTCGCTAATGCCATATCACCACCGGTCAATTTAACCATTGTGCCAATACGGTCACCGTGGCGATAAGAACCAATCACACCATCTTCACTAGACATTAATTCAAAACGACGGATTTGGATATTTTCACCAATTTTAGCCACCAATGCTTGACGAACAACTTCAACACTTTCACCCGCATCATTTAATGCAATAGCCATCAATGCATCAAGATCTACAGGTTGAGCTTCGAGGACTGTTGTTAATAATTGATTAACGAAATTGATAAAGTCATCTGCTTTAGCAACAAAATCAGTTTCTGAATTGACCTCAATCATAACCGCACGTTTGCCATCTGCACTGGTTTCAATTGCGATAACGCCTTCAGCTGCAACACGATCTGATTTTTTATCTGCTTTTGCCAAGCCTGATTTACGCATTGCTTCAATTGCAGCATCGATATCACCATTTGATTCGACCAATGCTTTTTTACATTCCATCATGCCTGAGCCTGTACGCTCACGAAGTTCTTTTACTAATGCAGCAGTAATTGCCATTTTTTTAACCCTTTAACTTTTACTTATGAACAGTCAGTCTAATTCTGACCTCATATACAACACAGGCCCGCTATATAAGCGAGCCTGTTTGAGATTTCGTCTAAATGTTATTCCGCCGCTGCTTCAGTTTTTTCTTCAGCAACAACTTCTACCACTTCCTCATTAGCTGCACCTGTTGCAACAGATGCACGACCTTCCAAAACTGCATCAGCCATACTTGATGTATAAAGCTTGATTGCGCGCATAGAGTCGTCATTACCTGGAATTACGTAGTCAACGCCATCTGGGTTGCTGTTTGAATCAACAATAGCAATAACAGGAATTTTTAGTTTATTTGCTTCTTGAATAGCGATACGCTCATGATCAACATCGATTACGAATAATGCATCAGGAATACCGCCCATTTTTCTGATACCGCCAATGCTTTTTTCCAGCTTATCTTGCTCACGAGTCAAGTTCAAAACTTCTTTCTTTTTCAAGCCTTCTAGTTTTCCAGACTCGATCATGTCTTGAATTGTATCTAAACGTTTAATTGATTGTCGTACAGTTTGATAGTTAGTCAACATACCGCCTAACCAACGACGATTGACGTATGGCATTCCTGCACGTTCAGCATCTTCACGGATGGTTTCCTGTGCGGCACGCTTGGTGCCAACGAATAGGATACGACCTTTTTTCGAGGCTAATTTACCTACAAAGTTCAATGCATCATTGAACATAGGCAAGCTGTGCTCAAGATTCATGATATGAATGTTATTACGTTTACCAAAAATAAATGGAGCCATTTTTGGGTTCCAATAACGAGTTTGATGTCCGAAATGAACGCCTGCTTCAAGCATTTGGCGCATAGTTGTTTTTGCCATTTTTAAGTTATACCTTATATTAAATGTGGGGTTAAACCTCCATACATCCCAAGTATCGACTATACTGACCAGCAGATAGCACCCCGATATTTGTGCCTATATATGTGTGATTTTTGCCTTTATAGGCG
>QNEY01000127.1 GCA_003645385.1 Gammaproteobacteria bacterium
AGCCAATAATGGATAACCAGATAACAGAATCAGCACGAATCAAGCGAAGATTATTGTGTAAAGACCGCCCTGTTCGGTAGCGTTGCCAGTTAAATGCTTTTTTGTTAGTTGGGTGTTCAATATCTGGCAGTTGGAAAGCAAAATAGAGTTCGATCAAACTGACCAAAACAAGTATCCAGCCTAGTGGTGCGATAATTTTGATAATATCAGTTTCAGTTGTAATCGCGTGGTTGGTTAACATGCTTTCGAACAGTACCGAGAATACAAACATGCCTAATAAGATGGCTACAATCGTCGTTGATTGAACAAAGCTATTCGCCATTGCCAGATTGTTTTTCCCAGCAATTTCACGGATATAACCATATTTAGCCGGAGAGTAAAAAGTACTTTGCATGGCCAGCATAAATGTCATTGCAAAGGCGAATTGAAACCAGCCTAAATAATATGAGATAGTAATGAGCAGGGTTAAAACAACGGCTCCTGCTGCTGTCCACCGCATTATTGTGGGTTTTTTGAATCGATCTGACAGCCAGCCCGATGGTGTGAATAGCAATATAAAAGGTAGCAAAATCAGGCCATTGACAATAGCGGTCAAAATTACTTGTGTTGAACCGTCATAGACTTTAAATACAGTATTTTGAATAATGATTTTATGGCCTAAATCGACAAATGCATTTAGGAAAACCATTGTTATAAATGATAAAAAACCTGTTGTTTTAAGAAGTGAATTCATTTTTAGCTTGTTGAAGGTGAGTGTTCACTATTCACGAAAGGAATTAAATTATTTGTCTGAAAGTCTTACTGCCAGTACATCACATTGAGCATGATGCAAAACAGCATTAGCGGTCGAACCCAGTAGTAATTTAATGCCATGACGACCGTGAGAACCTATCACAATAAGATCAGCATTATTTTCTTGGGCTAAACGAACAATATCATGGTTCGGACTGCCAAATTCTACCCATTGGTTTTCAACTGGAATAGTCAGTTTATTACTCATTGCGAGGATTTGTTTTTTGCCAGATTCAAGTAGTGCATCACGCATATCAATATCGACACTGATCATTGGTTCATAAGCAAAATCAGTGATAGGGTAATCTTCAATGATGTGGCAAATGCTGAGTTTGGCCTGATAACGTTGTGCCAATTCCTGAGCCCTTGCTGTGACCTGTTGCCCATGATCTGAAAAGTCTGCAGCAATCAGGATGTGTTGATAGTTAGCCATAAACAATAGTCCTCCTTAAACGAAAGAGGGCAGTTTGATAACCACCCTTTTTGTAGATTTATTTTGCACTTTCCAAAAAGCGTTCAGCATCCAATGCTGCCATACAGCCTGCACCAGCAGACGTCACCGCTTGGCGATAAATTGGATCAGATACATCTCCAGCAGCAAATACGCCAGGAACACTGGTTTGAGTGCCTTTCAGAAGAGTGATGTAGCCGTGCTCCATTGCCAGTTGGTCGGTGAAAATGTCAGTATTAGG
The DNA here is from genome assembly GCA_003645385.1 of Gammaproteobacteria bacterium. Lineage (GTDB taxonomy): Bacteria > Pseudomonadota > Gammaproteobacteria > Nitrosococcales > Methylophagaceae. The sequence goes on from QNEY01000127.1 coordinate 1,485, forward strand.
TTTATGACCAATCGCAATAAACACCCCTTGTACATTTACTTCTTGGGTATCACCATTTTCCGTACTTTTAACTCGCAGAGCTGTGACACCTGCTTCATCCCCCAAAACTTCATCAAGCTGGTGATTCCATAAAATATCGACATTGCCTTCTTCTGCTTTTTTCAGTAGTTGAGCACTAAGGATTTTCTCTGATCGAAATGAGTCGCGACGATGAATAACTGTTACTTTAGAGGCAATATTGGATAGGTATAAAGCTTCTTCGACAGCAGTATTGCCACCACCGACCACAGCCACGGGTTGGTTTTTGTAGAAAAAACCATCACAGGTCGCACATGCTGAAACCCCACGACCTTTGAAGTCTTCTTCAGATTCGAGACCTAAATACATGGCAGAGGCGCCAGTGGCAATGATCAAGGCATCACAAGTGTATTCACCTGCATCGCCAATAAGGCGAAAGGGACGCTGGCTAAGATCGGTTGTATGAATGTGATCAAAAACAATTTCGGTACCAAAGCGTTCTGCATGACGTTGCATGCGTTGCATTAATTCAGGACCTTCTACACCTTGATCGTCACCAGGCCAGTTATCTACATCAGTAGTAGTGGTTAGTTGACCACCTTGTTCAATACCAGTAATTAATACAGGTTCAAGTGCAGCACGTGCTGCATAAACAGCTGCAGTGTAACCGGCTGGGCCAGAACCCAGAATGAGTAAGCGACAATGTTTACTGTCAGCCATATTTTGCTCTCCAAAAGGTAAATTTAACAATTAGTGCTAGATTACCCACAGATGTTCATTTGGTAAAGTATGACTGTTGAAAAGCTGTGTTAAAATAACTCGCTAATTTGTTGGATCAACTGGAAATATTACATTGGCTCAGGCAACACGAGTAAAGAAAAAAGACAATCAACAAGTCATGTCGAGCGCCATTGGCTTTCGTTTACGCGAAGCAGCATTGATCTTATCACTGGCATTGGCAGGTTATTTGTTGTTGTCGTTATGGTCATATCAACCTACTGATCCAGGGTGGTCAACGACCGGAATGAATGACATTGTAGCCAATCGGGGCGGTATCGTTGGTGCGTGGCTAGCAGATAGCTTGTTATATGGCTTTGGATTCCCAGCTTATTTATCACCTTTAATGCTGGCGTTTAGTGGCTGGCTATTATTTAGTTGGGGTAAAACGGCTGACTCTGAAGGCGCTTTACATTTCTGGATAATAAAAGCAATTGGTTTAATGATGGCTCTGGCTGCTGCCAGTGGTCTATCAACCTTAAGCCTTGCATCTTATGCTGAATTATTACCACTTGGAGCTGGTGGTGTCTTAGGCGAAGTGGTCGGTAATGGTTTTGTGGCAATATTTGGTGCATCTGGAACCACGTTATTGCTTTTAGCAGTATTGTTAACGGGTGTCACTTTGTTTACGGGTTTATCGTGGTTAATGGTGATTGATCGTATTGGTGCAATTGTCATGATGGCTATGACATATATCACTCGTAAACTTCGAGAGTTAAAAGTCCAGCTCGCAACTAAGCAAGTTAAACAACGCCGTGAAGACACCTTTCGTGAACAAAATGAGAAAATACAACAGCGTGCCAAGGTACGTGTAGAACCCACTATTCAAGTTGCTGAACCTAGTAAGCGTGAGGAAAAAGAACGGCAAGTACTATTATTTGAAGCATCTGAAGATGGGGCTATGCCTGCATTGGCATTGCTTGATATGCCTCAAGAAAGTAAAGGTGGTTACAGTGAAGAGGTTCTGCAAGCCTTATCTCGCCAAGTGGAGCTTAAGCTAAAAGATTTTGGTGTTGAGGTGCAGGTAGTAGAAGTGCAGCCTGGCCCAGTTGTGACACGTTTTGAATTGCAGCCTGCTCCAGGTATAAAAGTAAGCCGGATTAGTGGGCTAGCAAAAGATCTAGCGCGTGCTTTATCGCTTAGTAGTGTGCGGGTAGTGGAAGTGATCCCGGGTAAACCTGTTGTTGGTCTGGAAATTCCTAATGAGAACAGAGATATCGTACGTCTGCGTGAGATCTTGGGTTGTGCAGATTATGAAAATAGTAAATCTGTTTTAGAGATAGCGTTAGGTAAAGATATTGCCGGTCGTCCAGTAGTAGCTAATCTGGAAAAAATGCCACATTTGCTGGTGGCGGGTACTACCGGTTCAGGTAAGTCAGTTGCAGTTAATGCGATGATTTTAAGTTTGCTTTATAAAGCAACGCCAGAACAAGTACGAATGATTATGGTTGATCCAAAAATGTTGGAATTATCAGTCTATGAGGATATTCCACATCTATTGACTCCCGTTGTAACCGATATGAAAAAAGCAGCTAATGCCCTGCGTTGGTGCGTTGCTGAGATGGAACGTCGCTACCCATTAATGGCTGCATTGGGTGTCCGAAATATTGCTGGCTTCAATAAGAAGGTCAAAGATGCAATTGATCGTGGAGAGCCGATCGTTGATCCAACTGTTGATCTGGTAGATGGAGAACCTGCACCAATTTTAGAGCCATTGCCTTTCATTGTAGTCGTTATCGATGAACTTGCTGACATGATGATGGTGGTTGGTAAGCAGGTGGAAGAATTGATTGCACGTTTGGCGCAAAAAGCACGTGCGTCGGGAATTCATTTGATCTTGGCGACCCAAAGACCATCAGTAGATGTCATCACAGGATTGATCAAGGCCAATATTCCAACTCGAATATCCTTTCAGGTGTCTTCTCGAATTGATTCACGCACGATTCTGGATCAAATGGGAGCCGAGCAACTATTAGGGCAGGGCGATATGCTGTATCTGGCACCTGGTACAGGTTTGCCTGAACGAATACATGGTGCTTTTGTTGATGATCATGAAGTACATCAAGTAGTTGAGTTCATAAAGAAAAATGCTCAACCTAATTATCTTGAGGAAATTACCCAAGATCAATCGAATGATGGTGATATGGCAATAGCTGATGTTAGTGATGCTGAATCAGATCCTTTATATGATCAGGCAGTGCAAATTGTGACCGAATCACGTCGTGCCTCTGTGTCAGGAGTGCAACGGCGATTAAAAATTGGTTATAACCGTGCTGCAAGGATAGTTGAGGCCATGGAAGCTGCGGGTGTAGTATCGGCAATGCAAGGCAATGGTGGTCGTGAGGTGTTAGCACCAGCTCCTAGGGGAGACTAGGTATGTTTTTCGATTATTCGAAAGTAGTGAGCAACAATTTAGTAAAGTCAGTTGTCGAACAGGTGCAAAGAGTCATCGTGACTTAATGGAATAATTGGAATATTTGTATGACAGCTAAAAAATTATTGCGGTATTTTGTTGCTATAGCGGTGATGTTATTGCCTTTCTCGCTCATAGCTGCTGGCTCAGCAACAGAAAAATTAAATATTTTTGTACAAACAGTAGTCACCTTTAAAGCCAACTTTAAGCAGATGGTATTGGATCCAGATGGCAAATTGATGGAGGAAGCTGAGGGTAAGTTTGCGCTGGAGCGTCCGGGTAAATTTCGCTGGGATTATTCGCAACCCTATCCTCAGCATATCGTTGCTGATGGAGAACGGATCTGGTTTTATGATGTTGACCTAGAACAGGTTACCGTTAAATCTCAACTGGAAGCACTTGTAGACACGCCTGCAACTTTATTGTCTGGTGAAAGTATGCCGGAAGATAAATACATACTTACCGATATACCATCTGAAGATGGTATGTTGTGGGTAGAGCTTGTCCCCAAAGATGTAGAATCTAATTTCCAAACTGTAACATTAGCATTTGACCAACAGGGCTTGCGACAAATGATAATGAGAGATAGTTTTGATCAACGAACTCGATTGGTCTTTAGTCAGCAAGAAGAAAACACTGTTCTGGCAGATGACGAATTTGTATTTATACCACCAGAAGGCATTGATGTTGTAGGTGAGACTGGTCTGTGAGTTTGTTTGACAATGTTGATGACCTGACGGGACGACCACTTGCAGATCGGATGCGACCAGCATCCCTGGATGGCTACATTGGTCAAAAACATTTATTAGCTGACGGTAAACCATTACGACAAGCAATATCCTCTGGTCATCCTCATTCAATGATTTTCTGGGGGCCTCCCGGTACAGGTAAAACTACATTAGGCAAATTGATTGCTGGCTATTGTGATATGGAATTTATCACGATTTCGGCAGTATTAGCCGGTGTGAAAGATGTTCGTGCTGCGGTAGCGAGAGCACAGCAGTTACAACAAGAACAAGGTCGTCGTACTTTGTTATTTGTTGATGAGGTGCATCGCTTTAACAAATCACA
>QNEY01000128.1 GCA_003645385.1 Gammaproteobacteria bacterium
CGTAAAGCGTTAGGTCGATATCGTCAACAACGAACACGCCTTGGAGAACAAGGAGTGAATGTGGTAGTTGATGGGGAAAAACATCTGTCATTTTGTAGTAATGATTATCTAGGATTAGCAAGTCATCCAGCCTTAAAAAAAGCCTTTATTGATGCAGTTGAACAACAAGGTGTGGGTGCAGGAGCGGCTCATTTACTGACAGGTCACAGCCAATACCATGAAGAATTAGAACAGGCACTCGCAGACTTTACCGGACAACAACGCATTTTATTATTTTCATCTGGCTATCAAGCCAATATGGGGGTTATTGATGGTTTAATGACCTGTGGTGATGCCGTTATCCAAGATAAGCTTAATCATGCATCCCTGCTGGATGGCTCACGTTTAAGTGAGGCTGATTTATTGCGTTATCCACATGCAAATATACCTCTACTTCATAAGCGATTGCATAATGCATCTACGGCAAAACATAAACTGATCGTCAGTGATGGCGTATTTAGTATGGATGGAGATCTCGCACCTTTACCTGAGATTATGGCACAGGCAAAGCAACACCATGCTGCGGTATTACTAGATGATGCTCATGGTCTAGGCGTGTTGGGTGAGCATGGTCGTGGCAGTGTTGAGTATTGGAATCTTGCTCAAGATGAATTGCCTATTGTGATGGGGACTTTTGGCAAAGCCTTTGGTACCGCTGGTGCTTTTGTTGCTGCTGATGAGGAAGTGATTGAGACCTTAATTCAACAAGCACGTACATATGTGTATACCACAGCACAACCAGCAGCAATCGCGGCAGCAACCTTGGCAAGTTTAAAATTAGTTCATCAAGAAAGCTGGCGGCGTGAAAAATTAAAGACATTAATAACCCAGTTTAGAACTGGTGCCAAAGCTTTAGGCTTGGATTTAATGGATTCAGCCACACCAATTCAACCAGTGATAATCGGTGATGACCAACAAGTGATAACTATTGGAAAAGCACTGGAAGAAAAAGGTTTGTTAGTTGGGGTAATCAGGCCTCCAACGGTACCAGAAGGATCAGCACGATTACGCATTACTTTGTCGGCTAATCATACTGAACAACATATCATTCGGTTATTAGATGCATTGGAATTTATATGCACTCATTAACTACTATACTTGTCATCCTCGCGAAAGTAGGGAGCTATGGGCTGTTCAAATATCCACTGTCATTGGATTCTTGCGTTTGCGAGAATGACGATGGAATGGTAGGTATTCATGCATATTAGGGTAATAGGTCAAGGACCTGACTTGGTAATGTTGCATGGATGGAGTATGCATAGTGCTGTTTGGCATGATCTTACAAATGAGCTGGCTAAAAACTTCACCTTGCATTTAGTTGATTTACCAGGCCATGGTCAAAGTAGCTGGCAGCAAGGTGATTTAGAACTTGGTGTGTTGGTTAATAATCTGGCAATGGAACTACCTGAAACTGCCTATTGGTTGGGTTGGTCATTAGGAGGCTTGATTAGTCTGGCTTTTGTTGAGCTATTCCCTGAGCGAGTCAGAAAACTTATCCTTATGGCAGCTACGCCTTGTTTTGTGCAAAAGGATGATTGGTCCTGTGCCATGAATACCGATATATTTAAGCAATTTGCAGATAATCTTAATGTGAATCAGGCCGAAACCTTACAAAGGTTTCTATTATTGCAAGCACGAGGTCCTGATCATAGTCGGGATACAATTCGACAATTGGGGAAACAATTGGCCATAGAAAATCCACCTAGGTCAGAAGCTTTACAGGCTGGACTGAAATTATTAATCAAAACTGATATGAGAACACAATTTTCTGATCTCGCCTGTCCAGTACAGATGATTGTAGGTGACCGTGATACCTTGATTCCTAAAGATATGTTGTCAGAAGCGAAAAGATTACATGCTGAAGTAAAGGTAAGCTTATTGTCTGGTGCTGGACATGCACCTTTTATTTCTCAGCCGGTAGAATGTCAAAAACTGATTGAAAGCTTTATTAATGAATAACGAATTACCAAACAAACAATTAGTGGCACGATCTTTTGGGAAAGCTGCTGCACGCTACGATGATGTTGCTGTATTGCAACGTCAGACAGGTGATGAATTATTAGAGCGTTTGTCACTAGTAAAGCTTCAACCTAAACGAGTGCTAGACTTAGGTGTGGGTACAGGCCGAAATTTATCTTTGCTGGCAAAACGCTATCCGAAAGCACAATTGTTGGCTGTTGATATTGCACCTGCCATGTTGCAGCAGGCTAAACAGCGTTATCAGCAGGTACGAGGTTTAAAGCGTTGGTTACCTGATAACAATAAACCAATGTACATTGCAGGAGATGCTGACCAATTACCGCTGGCAGAGAACAGTGTTGATTTGGTGTTTGCCAACTTGGCCTTACAATGGTGCGATCCACGAATGAGCTTTGCAGAAATTCAGCGAGTACTACGCCCTGATGGTTTATTAATGTTCACTACTCTGGGGCCAGACACCTTATATGAGTTACGTTCAGCTTGGGCGACAGTTGATGATTATCCACACGTAAATATGTTTTATGACATGCACGATGTAGGTGAATCGATGATGGAAGCAGGATTGGCTGAACCTGTACTGGATACCGATCGTTACTCCTTAACCTATGATTCAACAATGTCATTGATGAAAGACTTGAAAGTCTTGGGTGCACACAATGTAAATCAAGGTCGCCGTAGAAGCTTGACTGGTAGGCAGGCATTTAAACAAGTTGCTGATGCCTATGAACAGTTCCGTACTGGAGATTTATTACCTGCTACTTATGAAGTAGTCTATGGCCATGCTTGGGGTGGAAATATCAAGACGCAGCAAGTAGATAATGATGGCAGTGTCAGCATTCCTGTGAGCCAAATTAAACGGCGGCAGCCATCATGACCAGTATTTTTGTTACCGGCACAGATACGGGTGTTGGCAAAACATTTATTAGTGTGGCATTAATTAAGTTGTTACAACAACAAGGATTAAAAGTTGCTGGTATGAAACCCATTGCCAGTGGTTGTGAACCCACTGTTGAAGGTTTACGTAATGATGATGCATTGAGATTAAGCCAGCAGTCTAATGTTGATTTACCCTATGATTTAATTAATCCCTATGCCTTTGAACCAGCAATTGCACCACATATTGCTGCTGAACAAGCAGATATTGAAATTGATTTAAATATTATTCAACAGAACTATCAGAAAATTCAACAACAAGTAGATGCTGTGGTGGTTGAAGGAGCTGGTGGTTGGTTAGTACCACTAAATAAATCTCAAACTATGGCAGATCTAGCCATCCAACTTGAATTGCCTATTATTTTGGTTGTAGGTATTCGTTTGGGATGTATTAATCATGCCTTATTAACCGTTAAAGCGATTGAATCAACGGGCTTGAGTCTACAAGGTTGGATTGCAAATCATCCTGAACCAAGTGAACAAGGTGCAGAAATAGTAAAAACATTAAAGCAATCTATTAAAGCACCTTGTTTAGGAAATGTTCCTGCTCTTAATGCTAAAGAAAGGGCAATAAACTATTTGGAAGTAGTTTGAGTGGTACAAGATCTATTTCGCAGAATAATCTATTATGCTCAAATCAACTTAACCTAATAATTCTAGCTGGAGAAAATATGTTTTTAAGACCGTTACAATTTATATTAATCACGGTATTTATAATGACCTGTACGGCATGTGGTTCGGTGCAATACATGGCACCAGAACAAGATTCTGAAGCTAAACAATTTAAGGTGGCAGACGGGAAATCTAATATTTATATCTACAGATATGAAAATGTAGTTTTTAACACCGATATTTCGGTAGATATTGATGGACAACATGCTGGTGTTACAAATCACAAAACATACATCCTACAATCTGTAGATCCTGGGAAACATACTATTACAGCCCATGCTGAGAATATAGATGAACTTGAGTTAACCACCGAAGCAGGAAGAAACTATTTTATTTGGCTTGAAGTTAATTTAGGTGCTGTCACCAATCGTGCACACCTTCATTCAGTTAGTAGCCAAATAGGAAAGGCAGGAGTCAATGAGTGCAGATTGGTAAAATAACTGTGACTTACGATGTTTCAGTTTTAAAGAATTTGTAGACGTATTTTGTCGGATCAATAAACTGCCGCATGATTTGTTGGCCACTGATTTAGGGCATTATGTGAAACATCACATATTGGTGGACAAAGTTGTAAATGGGAATTGAACTCTTTCTTTTTGATTAGATTGCCATGCTGGATATTTGTGCATAATGTTCAGAAATAAAGTACTTTCAATAAAACCCCCCAGCCACTTTCTCAATCTTGGATAAGGGGATTGTTTAAACCAATCTATATCTGAAAAAGCAAATTGGCGAATAAAAGGAAAAATAGCAATATCGGTAAAAGTGATGTTATCTCCGGATAAATAGCTTGCTTTTGCTAACTGTTTCTCTAACATTAATAATGTATGTTCACCTTGCTCGCGATAATATTGTTCTGGATGTTCAGGGTAACGATCAGCATATTTATATCGGTCTAACCAATATTTGAATTTCTCATCATTGTTTGCAATCAATTCATTGCTGATCTTGGTTAACCAATTATCTGGATCCGATTGTCCTAGTGCCCACACCATAATATCCAAACTTTCATCAATTACTGTGTTATCAGCTGTTAGTAATACTGGAACAGTGGCTTTAGGTGAAATATCCAGTAAGGCTTGTGGTTTGTCACGTAATACTACTTCGCGTAATTCAACTTGAATACCACTAACCGCTATTGCCATGCGGGCACGCATGGCATAGGGGCAGCGTCGAAAACTATACAGAATAGTGTTACTACTCAGCGCATTCATCTTTTCCACCATAACTACGTTATTTTCGTACTCAAATGGTTATGTCCATGGATGGAGTGTATGCCAAAAAAATGCAGGAGCAATTTTTGGTCACATATTTTAATATGCTCCCATTCTCCGTGCGAAAAAGCCTTGTTCTGCTGAAAAATATAAACACGCTGAGCAGTAACATGAATAACATCCATTTTTAGTATTGAACTAAAACACGATACTTTAATGTTTGACTACTCTCAGCTGGAATTGTGACATGCCACTCTGCAGTGCCAGAAGCCACTTTTTTATGAGGAAAGTTTTCTTTTATTACTTTCCATTCACCAGGAACGGGTTCTCGAACAGTGACGGTAACCGCTTCAGACTTTGCATTTTTTAATTCAAGCTCGTAACTACTTTCATAAGCTACATGATGAGGTGCATAGTGACGGGCTTTTTTGAAATCAGTTTGTTTCATATTGGCCGTGACATCAAAGGCATCGCCAAGTTTTAGCCGAATATCTTCATTTTTAGGCGTATGGTCGATACGGTCTTCACCGACAAATTGGGCATTGCCCTTAGTATCATTTTTATAAACTCTAACAATGCCTTTCGGAATAGGTAAACCTAGGTTCGCTTTTTCATTGTTGTTAAATTCAACAAATACCCCAACTTTTATTTTTTGGCCAATCTGGCCATATTTACTGTTGTAATAATAGTCACGACCTTGCAGTAAAAACTCTTTTGTAACAGGAATAGACGTAGCAGAAAGTAAAGCTACTTGTTTGGTCTGTTTGTCAGCTAATGTTGTTTCCCTATTTAGACTATACAGGTGATATTCAAACAGGCTTTCCTCTGTGATACCATCCTCTTCCATGACTGTCATCTCCATTCTTTTAACCGTTGGAGAAGATCTGC
>QNEY01000129.1 GCA_003645385.1 Gammaproteobacteria bacterium
ATCCTGTCCGGGGATTAAAACCAGACCCAATACTGCAATAGAATAAGCAATCACCAAGGTCAGCAAAGGCTGACGCATGCGGCGGAAAAAAATGAAAATAATAGTATTCATTTTGTTTGGACTCTCTTGCTCAGCGGCGTAACATGACCGTTTCAATTGTCAATAACACGACCGATACTACGTTGGCTAGCATGGCACCCCCAGATAATGAAACAATACTTGCCACCACAACTGGCGTTAATCCTGTTTCAAATATGTGGACAGCAAATACCCATACCAGCGTTGCTGCTAAAAGCTGCAACACTGCAACCAGACTGGTTGCAAGTAAAACTGCACCCATTTGAGTTCGGTCACCAAACTTTAGGATTGTTGCAATGATATTGACCACCACAACTGCAAATAACTCATAGACATGGTGATGGTCAGGATTAGAAATCTCACCGACAAAAAAACCAAAGTTAAGTGTCAATGCCAACACTATAAAAAAGCCAAATATTACCTTTTCCGGGTTCATTGTAATTCCTCATCAACGTCTTTAAATATTATAATAAGAAGCAAACCTATAAAATCCTGCTTCCTCCAGTCTCGATAAAATGTATCATCACTGCCAGTAAAAAGAAAAGCCTGCTGACACAGTATCAGAATCAAAGCCAGTATCTTCTTGAGAACGCGTACCAATATAAGTAGCTTTTAAAATAATACGTTCTATAGGATAGGTAAAACTGGCTGCCCAGCCAATGTCCTTCTTTTTATTCTCTTTGTTAACACCATTAATAGTAGCTTCACCACCATAGTCAACACCCAAACTTACCGTTGCCAATACTCCTGGTCTAAAGGTATGTACGATATGTCCATGGATGAAATACAATGGATCTTGCTCCAGTGTCGTGCCATTATAAAAGTCATCATTATCAGTATAAAATGCAGCCTGTCCAGTCAGTTCTGCCGACCACTTTCCTCGTTGATGAAGAACGCCCAGTTGAGGCAAAAATGCATACCGATTTTTACCAAGATTAATCAGTTTATCATCTATATAATCACCTGTCGGCAATCTCATTGCCAGTGCCACCCCAACAATAGTCTCAACGTCTGCATTAGTACGATACTTAACAAACTCCTTACCTTTTAACGGAGGTGCTCCATATAAGTTTACTGCTAAACGAACAAATGTATCCGTCAAGCCAGATCGATTGACGGTTGTGGGAGTCCCCCTCACTAATCCTGTCCACTTCCCTTCTTGATAGCCTTGAGCAACACCAATTCGTGCAGTTTTATCAAACCATTCAAAAGAGCGAATATACCTGCCAACCCATGTGTCCATCTTTAATTCGACATCTTCAGCCTGAATAGTAGGATCAAGAAAAATGTCGGCCTCCGTATAAGCGTATCCTCCACCGGAAAAGTTTGTGTCGATAGGAATGTGACTCCATCGCCGTGGCTCCAATTCCATCGCATAACTCGTTGGCATTAAGATTACAATAAGCAAAACAAACAAATTGCGTATCAATATTTATTCTCTTTTGTATTCAGACTACATTTGTAATTATGATCTTGGATTATGTAAACCTCATCATTATCTTCAGATAAAACCAGCTAAAAACATTAATAATAAACTCTCAATAATCGTTGTATTTGCTCAAACTCATATAAATAAGGTTTAGCGACTTCATGATGTCTTGCGACAACAATTAAGTCATGAGAAAACACCGAGGTGTTATACCAATTAAAACTACCATCTATCACGACATGATCATCAATGATGCAATATTTTGAATGTATCGGTGAATAGGGTACTGGATGATCATCCTTTCCATAGACTAAACCAACAGAAATACCATTAGATTTCAACCTGTCGACAACGGATAACAGTGGACGATTTAATTCTTCACCCATCGATCTCTCTTTGCCAATTTCACCTTGTCGGGCTAAATGACCATTAAATAATATCTGAACATCAACACCTCGATGTTTAGCATTTATTAATGCACAAATAACACTATCACTGTGCTCGCCCAATAGCTCACCGACCATAAACAAGGTTAACTTGATTGAATCATGAGCACGGTGAATTTCTGACAAAATTGCCTGATGAGGGAAGTAGATATTTCCATTGTGCATCGTGTGCCGACCGAAAGTGTAGAGCAGATTAAATTGACTATGTGGATCAATGCCGTACTTTTGAATAACACCACCACGTTGGCTTTGGAAAATATTATCAAATAAACGACAAACACCTTTGGAATGAAAGGTCATCCCTGATTCCCAATTTGCCCACCAGCGATCAAAGGTAATATTAAACGAACCCTGAATACAGTCTTCATCATTAAAGATAATGAATTTGGTATGCATATCCGGTTCAACTTCGATCAAATGATGCTGAGGACTACAGACAACACCAATCAACTCAATACCGGAGTGTTTTAAACGGGCATAATTGTGACTGTTAGTCAGTGTCATTTTTCGCCAATCAACAATACATTGAACCCAGACACCTTGTTTGCTGGCATGAATTAGATGACTAATAAAATCTGCATCGTCAATACAATCCACACTGACTTTAATTGTGCAAAGTCGGTCAGGTTCATCCTGCTTGCTACGTATTACTTTATTGATCAGATGATGAATGTAGTTTTTGGGATGATAGGGATGCTCTGGCTGCCCTTTGGTGAATTTAGGAACCAGCTCTAACGACTCAAAATGGTTATTAAACCAATCGGTATCACACTGCAATTCATCAGCATTTAATTCATAGGTTTGATGATGATTAGTTGTTGAATATTCATCGGTGATTCTATGATATTGATGTTCGTCCTGATTGCCTTGTAATTGAGGCCAATCCATATAGATATATTCTTTTTCAGAGACGATAGATCGTTCATCTAAATGGACAATATAAGAGATTTTGATGCAGTTTATTTGACCAAATGTTTCTGAAAAAGGGTGTATATAAAAGTCTCGTGTTCTACGTTTATGGCGATCCCATGAGATATCATAGGGATCGGTATCAACAATATAAGTTTCGGTAATGTTATTGTTACTGAACACCTTCAGGATGACTTTTACGTTAGCTTGAACACCATAATAAACATCAAAGTCTATCTTGCCCCAGCGAATAAAAAATTCGTGATTAAAATCATTAACTCTGGCGAAAGTCCCACCTAATTCACCATGAAAAGGTTTGGCATAATGTTCTGCGAATTCCACCTTATTGCTCTCTCATCTTCGCTATCACTCTTTTACTTCAAATGTCATCAGATGACCACAGTGATCAGATACTCTGCCATAGTCCTGTTCGGTAAATACAATCTCTGCTGAAATAACCTGTAATCCACTCTCTTTATTCATGAAAATATAATCAATACGATAATCATCAGCTAACAGATCTTGCCAATGTGGATCATCCACTCTAAATACTTTTTCGAACACACCCTGTTCATTAGCAGCTAAAAACTGATCTTCATACTCGTCAGAATCAACAACTAATTCATAACCTTTGGTTCCAGCAGTAATATTAAAATCACCACATAATAGAGTCGCTTTAACATCAGGGGTATCACGATTTTTTGCCCATTCATGTAATCGTTGGAACTGTTGTTCAAAACCATCTTCCATCCAACTTAAATGTGCAGAAAAAACATTGATTGGGCCAAAGTGGGGGACGCTGACTTGAGCTTTAACTACTTTCCTAGAATGAATATCATAGACATCATCACTATCCGATACATAGCGTGATTCGGGGTTAGCGATAGGAAATCGGCTTAAAATAGCAACACCTTCTCTATATTTATCAAAGCCTAGATGTGCCCAATCAGTATGAAGATAGAAGGGGGCTGTCAGCCGATCATTTATAATTTTTGCTGAGTTGGAAGGCCAGTCACCCTCGCCATCTCTCCAATATTCTGCCACTTCCTGCAAACAAACAATATCAACATCCAGTTCATTAATTGCATTGGCAATTATAGTAAATTTTTCATCCTGATTTTCTTCCTGATAACAATGTAAATTTAATATCAGGACTTTAAGCTGTTTGGCTCGCAAAACATAATTGTGTCCATAATTATTATCCCATGAGATCTCTCCATCACCCTCACAACACAAAACATACTGCAATTTTGAAGTAAGCCCATGCTCAAGCTTTCCTGTCCATAATTGGGTACCATACTGGTTCGGATTTCTGGCATTACTTTGGAACACATTATCCCAATAATTACGTTCAAAATAACACTCTGTTTCGTGTGTCGTTTCCCAATTATCGGTAGTCCAATGGATAGAGGGCTTTTCGACCTTAAAAGACTGGTCAACCGCAAATGTTACCGAAATACACTCTTGTTCATCACTTAAACAATTCCCAAAACCAATGTTTTGAATAGCTTGGTTCTGAGTCAGCAGAACGCCAGAATCAGCGTCACTAACATAATTAAGTCCACCGTTATTATCCCAATATTCATCCTCAGCAATTCGATAACGTAAACCAAACTGAATATTGCCGGGAAGTGATTGTTCGTCCGTTAAATTAAATATTGTTTGTGCTTGCCAATATTCCTTATTAGCACTAGATTCACTGTGATATCCAACTGGCAAGCTATGCCAAAGTCCATCTTCGCCAGCCCAAACAACATCAATCTCTTTATCATAGCCAATATGTTCCACCAACATAAAAAATGTAAGCTCTTGCTGAACTTTTTTCTGGCATCTTGTGATGACATTTTTCACATAAAGTAGTTGGATGTTTTCCATGTGTAAGTTCATTCTTAATATAGGTGGTTATGTTTTATCATTACCCTTAATCAAAATCAACATTGTACTTATTTTGTTTCAGCCTGAACTGGTGTCGTTGAGTCCTGTTTAAATGGCCAAAAAGCATCAAAGACAGCAATTGATACTGAGCCATAAATGGCAATAATAATAAACAGCAATAAACGGCTATAAAATGCTGAACTAGCTCCATCTGATGTCTGCCCATCCAACAAAGCAGGTGCCAATACGATAATCATGGTCAGAAATGCATAAGACCACATACTTGCCTTTGGGTGCATGCCTTTTCCAACAAAAATACGTGGTCCAAACAATAATCCTGCCAAATCAATCAACAAATCATACATAAACAATGATGGACAGATACTCATCACCTGCCAGGCGATGATTGCAGCCAGACCTCCCCAAAGTGTCGATTCAAGCTGTAGACGACCCATTTTACGGCTGATATCTGTATTGGCCTGCTGTCCCATTGAAGCTACTTTGATCATAACTGCAACATACGAAGTGCTAGAACTGCTGAACAAGAAAAAAATAACCATCGGTAATACAACTATCAGTGATCTTAAGGCACTTCTTCTAGCCATTTTTATTGATGGTAATTCTTTAGGCTTCTTACCTAGTTTCATGGGTTCAGTTGGCAAGTCAGGTAAAAAAGCATGTGCTAACCAGACAAAAACAACACCAGAAATGGCGCCTAGTCCCAAACCAGCAATCACGCCGAGCAGGGCATCTATGCTGACCGAACCAATCGCAATGATCAATGTTAAACCCACGGTCATGAACATACCCATAATCATTGAACCACCGCGAGCTGAATAATAAAAACTACCAAACAACGCCAGTATTACCATTAAAATACCAGCCCAGCGGACATGTTCAAACAAGGGTATCAATACCACTGTCCCTACATAAACTGGAATTAACAAAGCCAGTACGAATTTGATACCAGCCTTAAATGAGGGA
>QNEY01000130.1 GCA_003645385.1 Gammaproteobacteria bacterium
GAATTTTGCCTATCCGCTTTAGATAAAACTGTATCTCCATTTCCACTTGAACCTTTTTTTAATGCAATGGACAAACTGTTACAGCGTGGTGTCAGAAATTTTAAATTTATCGATCGTACCTTTAATCTAAAAATAAGCACGAGTATTGCCATTCTGGAATTCTTTCTTGAACGAATGACTGATGATTTATATTTACACTTTGAAGTGGTACCCGACAATTTGCCCGATCGCCTTAAAAAGGTATTGCAGCAATTCCCTGTTAATAGTCTGCAATTTGAGATTGGAGTTCAGACTTTTGATTCTGAGATTCAAAACTTAATCAGTCGCAAACAAAACAATAATAAAACCAAGCAAAATCTAATATGGCTACGTAACCATACCGGCGCCCATCTACATACTGATTTAATTTTTGGCTTGCCTAGTGACACCATAGAAAATTTTGGCCACAGCTTTGATCAACTGATTGCACTTAAGCCTCATGAAATTCAGCTTGGCATTCTTAAACGCTTACGTGGCGCACCACTAAATCGCCATAATGACAGCTATCAAATGCGCTATAACCCTGAAGCTCCATATAATATTCTGACAACAAAAGATATTGATTTCACAGCAATGCAACGTGTTAATCGTTTTGCCCGTTACTGGGACATGATTGGGAATTCAGGTCGTTTTTATCATACCCTCCCACTTATCCTGGCTGACAAGCCTTTTGATAATTTTATGCAATTATCAGATGCATTGTTTCAACTAAGTGGAAGCACATGGAAAATAGCACTTAAACGACTATTTGAATTTATCTATAAGGTATTGACTACTGACTTTGGCTTAAATGTAGATGATATTGAGCAAGTATTAAAACTGGATTATGCCAGGGCAAATATCAAAGGTATTCCAGCTTATAATCAAACTACACATACTAACACCTCAAAAAAACAGGGGGTCGCCAATAAGCGACAACTCATGCATCTTTAGCGATGGTTATTCATACTCCGCAGCACGTTTTTCTAATTCTATACACGCCGGTGTTCTGCTTTTTCCTTCCATCAATTCTGAACAGCTTAAGGAAGATAGACTCTCCATACAAGATGCTGCCTGTTGATGTAGTTCTGCATATTGCTCGGCACCACTATATTGTTCTGTCATCATATCGCACATCCCATTCATGGATGACATTATCATTAACTTCATATCAGGTGACAATTCCTGTCCTTCCAATTCAGCCAATGCACACGATTTTACCTTCTCACATAATTGCAATGACTGTGATTCAAAATCTGCTGCCATTACTGCTTGTACGATGCCCAAAAATAATATAGTTAAAATAACTCTCATTGTTATTTTTGTTCAAGACTAAACAATTAACTTTGCCAAGGTTTTAAACTCAGGATGCTTTGCGTCCCCCAGCCATTCGAAGATCACTGATTCTACATTGGTAATTATCACACCAGCATGGCGTAAACGTTGCAACGAATTATATTGATTTGCCTTTGATCGTGAACTAACAGCATCTTCAACTACAAATACCTGATGGCCTTGTGCTTGAAGATCTAATGCCGTTTGTAAAATACAAATATGGCTTTCCATCCCCGTTAGAATAATTTGTTTGCATGCAGTTTTATCAATTTCTGAGCAGAACTCGGCTATATTCATACATGAAAAGCTAGTCTTCTCAATGAGAGTAGTAGCTTCTGGAAGTTCTTTTACTAACTCTGGCTCAGTCAGGCCAAGTCCTTTTGGATATTGTTCAGTCACCACTACTGGAACAGTTAACACTTTAGCTGCTGTTAGCAATACTTTGACTTGCTCTATCACCCGCTCACGCACACCTGTTGGCATAGCAGCGGTCAATCGCTGCTGAATATCGACCACTACCAACAAACTATCTTGTGCATTCAATATAAGGCGAGCTTTGCTCTCCATAATGGTTTACCCTTCTAATGTATGATTTTATACTTATCGCAATACTAACATTAAGTATGCCACTGAGACTCTTTTAGCCAAGTATTAAATTCTTCTACCGGTTGTGGTTTGTTAATGTAAAACCCTTGGGCAATATCACAGCCATAATCTTTTAATTGTGCCATTATCTCTTCATCTTCAACACCCTCTGCCACAATTTGTAAGCCAAGGTTCTGAGCCAAATTAATAGTTGCATTAACAATTACTGCATCATTCAGGCTGTGTGTAATATCCTGCACAAAAGAACGATCTATTTTTAATTCGGCTAACGGTAGTTTCTTCAAATACGCTAAAGATGAATAACCTGTCCCATAATCATCAATTGAGAATTCATACCCCATACCGTGAAGACGTTGAATCATTTCCATAGCTTGCTCAGGATCAGTCATTATTGACCCTTCGGTAATTTCCAATAATATCCATTCGGGTTTTATTTGAGTTGCAGCTTGAATGCCTCCAATAAAATCAGGTAATTCAGGGTCATGAAAATCTTTAGTTGATAGATTGACCGAAACCTTAATATCCAAGCCTTCTTGATGCCACTTTGCACAATCTTCAAAAGCTTGCCGGAGTACCCATCTTGTTACCTGTTGTATCGTACGCGTTCGCTCAGCCATAGGAATAAATTCATCTGGTGAAACTAAACCATGTTTGGGGTGAACCCAACGTATTAATGCCTCAACACCATAAATAGAATTTGTTTTAAGCGATACTTTTGCTTGATAGAACAAAGTGAATTCATTTCTATTTATAGCATGGCGAAGTTCACTCATTAAGGTTAAACGATGTGGGCTATGCTCATCAAAACTGGGGTCATAAACAGCACTACCTTCCTTGCTGTTACGTGCAATATATAACGCAATACCTGCCCGTTGTACCAAGGTGTCTACATCTTCTCCATGATCAGGGAATTTTACAATTCCAGTACAAGTATGAACAGCAACCTGTTGCCTTTCGACGATAAAAGCAGCCTGCATACTTTCTTGGATATTATTAGAAACATGGATAACATTTTCTTGTTCGTCATTGATAAGTAGACTAAAAGTGCCTCCCTCAAGACGTGCAATATTATCGTAATTTTTTACTGCCCCTTGTAACCGGCTGGCAACTTGCTTTAAGATTAAATCACTATTATTACGCCCTAAAGTACCGTATATTTCTTTATAATTTTCTATTTCAAACAGCAAAACAGACAGGGTTTTTCCTTGGTTATTTGCTGATAGAATCGCTTGTTCAACACGATCATAAAACAGGGAGCGGTTTGGAAAATCAGTTAACGGATCATGAGTTGAGGAATAAATAGCCTGCTTTTCTAGGCTTGCCGTTTTATTTCGTAACTCATTAGTTTGATCTAGGATCATTGCGCCTGCTTGATAGGCAATAATGGAGCCTGCATATTGGCCCCAGAATGTAAAAACCAATGGCAGTGCATCTAAGATCCACAAACCAAAATTGGTTCGTTGTGCCTCAACAATACCTGACAGAGTAATACTGCCTGTAGCGAAATAACTGACAAGTAATGTTGCAATAATAATGCTGGCAAAGGCAATGATTGCACCTAGATAGGCAGTTTTAGATGCTTGTCCTTTCAATGCGTTTACATTAAGTAAAAGCTGTGTACTTCCCGCTGCCTGCTCCATGCTTTCTTATCCTAGTTGATAAGGCTTATTTTAACGAAACAATTCTATTAAAATTTGATTCTAGATCTTAAGATCCTAGCCACTGATTAATCCGATTTAAATCATCAATGTTAACAATACCAGCAGCTTGCTTTAATCGCAAAGTACTCAAAATATAATCATAGCGTGAGCGAGCATGATCTCGGAGGGCTCGGAACAATTCTCGACGAACATTCAACACATCAACAGTGGTTCGAGTTCCCACTTCATAACCGGCTTCAGTTGACTCCAAAGCCTTCTCACTTGAAATAACAGCTTGTTTTAATGCTTTAACCTGGCTGATACCAGCTATCACCTGATTATAGGCCTCGCGAGTTTGCCTAGTCACTTCCCGGTGTTGCTGTTCCTGATTCTGCATTGCCTGATCAAGTCTGTACCCTGCTTCACGTGTACGTGAGACTACTGCTCCGCCGGTATAAATAGGCACATTAAATTGTAGACTAACACTATCCTGATGTGTTTTATAACTGCCACCAAAACTACTGTCACTCTGTGAACTATAACTCTTCTGGCCAACTACATCTAAACTGGGATAATGACCACTTTTTTGAAACTCAATACTTTGGCCAGCATTATCCACTGCTGCCCTTGCAACCGTTATATTTGGATTTTTCTCCAATGCCTGTTCAGTCCATTTATCAATATCTTCAGGATCAGGACTTACTAATGGTGTTTCCTCTTTTAACACAGATAACGTATCCAAATAACGGCCCGCTATTTCTCGTAGGCGTTCCTTGCTATTTACTAATCCTGTTTCTGCGCTTATTACTCCAGCTATGGAGATGTCATAGGCTGCTTGTGATTCTGTCACATCAGTAATAGTAGATAAACCTACTTCAAAACGCTGTTGTGTTTGTTCTAGTTGCTGCTTGTTTGCTTCCTGCTCAGCAATGGCAAAACTCACAGCATCCTGACGCCCTAACACCTCAAAATATCGCTCAGCTACACGCACAATTAGTGCCTGCTCTACAACCAGATAACTTGCTTGTGCTCCTTCAATACTAATGTCTGCCTGAGCTTGTTGAATGAAGTTTTCTCGATGATAAACGGGTTGAGTAATACTTAGGCTATAACCATGGTCATTATAGTTTCGGTCACCACTAAGAAATGATTGGGATGATGTATCCTGCCGAATATAACCATCATTGGCACTCAGACCAATCTGGGGTAGAAATTGGGCCAATGCCTGAGAATCTAACTCTCCAACTGCCTGACGAGATGCAGCCTCAGCCAGTAATTGTGGGTCACTCCTTAAAGACATGGTAAACACTTCCATCAAATCTTCTGCCACACTAGCAGTCGAAAATAGTGTTATTACAACCCATATACTGAAAGAAAATCGCTTCATTCATTACACCTTAATAGATAGTCATGTTGGTATCAACATCTGTTGCCCAGGCGTTCATACCACCATCCAAATTGATCACATCGGTAAATCCCATTTGTTCTAGAAATTGTCCAATTTGATCACTGCGCCTCCCAGATCGACAAATCAACACAATAGTCTCATTTTTATGTTTTTCTAACTCATTGAGTTGACCAGGCACACTTTGCATAGGCATATGAATTGAACCATCTATCATGCCAAATTCCAACTCAACATCTTCACGAACATCTATCTTCACTGTTGAAACGCCGGTTGCCAAAAAGTCACGCAACTCAACTGCAGTCATTTGTCTCATTATGAGGGTACCTTTACTAATGGAAGCATTATTCTGCGAATCTTCAAGTGCCTATATTCTAGGCATATTCCGCAGAAAATGGTTATTCCCTTTATCAAGGAATATAACAACGAAGATGGGTGCTTGAAGGCTCGCCCTTCGGGGCTTAGCCAAAAAGCCATCCTCTGCGTTGCAATTCTTATGAAGGGCATACCATTTATTAAGAATTGTGCCTTGATAATATCTTTTTGGCGTTGCCAGAATAGTGCTTCCATTAGTAAAAGTACCCTTCCAATCTCTTCTAAAATTCAAATTCAGGTTTTGGTTCCGCATTGATCATGGCGGGAATTACTGTTTCGAACACAGCTTCAGTTTGCCATTCCCATTCAGTGATACGCTGAATAATTTGTAC
>QNEY01000131.1 GCA_003645385.1 Gammaproteobacteria bacterium
CAGCACATTGTGACTAGTTATTATCAGAAAACTGATGCAGCAGCTAATCAATGGAATGTCGATGTCTATATTGATGAGCCAAGTGGTCCTAATGCACAGACCCAAATTGGTGGTACCAAAGTACTTGATTTTGACCCTATATTAGGTGGTGCTTTGTCAACGGTCCCAACTGACCAAAGCTATTCGATTAATACTTTAGCCAGTGGCGCAGCAGTACCCCAAGTTATCACTATTGATTATGCCAGCTCAAGTCAAAACTCTGGTGCCTTTAGTGTTGTCTCATTAACTCAAGATGGTTTCCCAACAGGACGCTTAAGTGGTATTGATATCAGTGCCGATGGTCTAGTTAGGGCAACATTTACTAATGGTCAAGCAACGCCATTAGGAAAAATTGCTTTAGGTAATTTTTCTAATGCACAAGGTTTAAAGCAAATTGGTAATACTTCTTGGTTAGAAACAATTGATTCAGGACAAGTGTTAGCGGGTGAAGCTGGCACAGGAGTTTTTGGTTTAATTCAATCAGGTGCATTAGAGGCATCTAATATTGATTTGACGAAAGAACTGGTTGGCCTGATTACAGCACAACGTAATTTCCAGGCGAACTCCAAATCAATTGAGACAGAGAATGCGATTACCCAAACAATTATTAATTTACGGTAACTGGTTTTCCACAATTCCCGCCGTAATTAGAGAAAGTTAAGAGGACACAATTATGGATAAAATGCTTTATATCGCTATGAATGGCGCACAGCAAACCATGATTGCTCAGACAGCGAATAGCAATAATCTGGCTAATGTGACCACCACAGGCTTTCGTGCAGACTTTGAGCAATTTCGAAGTATGCCAGTGTTTGGAAATGGTATACCAAGTCGTGTTTACGCGATGACTGAACGTCCAGCAACTGATTACCAGACTGGTCCAATCTCACCTACAGGCCGTGATTTAGATGTGTCAATTCAGGGTGAAGGGTTTATTGCAGTACAAAGCAAAGGTGGAGATGAAGCTTATACACGAGCGGGAGACTTCAAACTGACACCTAATGGTCAATTGATTACAGGAGCAGGCTTGGCAGTAATAGGAGAAGGTGGGCCTATTTCTATACCTCCAGCACAAAAAATTGATATTGGTCCTGATGGCACTATTTCAATTGTGCCTCTTGGTGAGCCTGCACAGACCTTAGCTGTTTTAGATAGAATAAAATTGGTTAAACCTGACCTTAGAGATGTCTTTAAAGGTGAGGATGGCTTAATACGATTACGGACTGAGGGAGTAGTAGATGTAGATGCCTCAGTAAAAGTGGCATCAAGAACATTGGAAGGAAGTAATGTTAATGCTGCTGGAGCCTTGGTTAATATGATTGAATTACAACGTCAATATGAAATGCAGGTCAAAATGATGAAAGCAGTTGATGAAAACAGTGCAGCTGCGGCACGGATGTTGCAATTTACATAAACATAAGTACTGAAGTGTCAAAAAATTGAGGAGAATGAATCATGATGCAATCGATGTGGATATCTAAAACAGGTCTTGAAGCTCAGCAAACTCGGATGTCAGTTATTTCGAACAATCTGGCAAACGTTAATACAACAGGATTTAAGCAAGACAAAGCTGCATTTGAAGATCTGCTATATCAAACTATCCGTCAACCTGGAGCACAATCAACAAGTGATTCAACACTACCTTCGGGATTGATGATTGGTACTGGTGTTCGTGTTGTTGCTACAGAAAAACAGCATACACAAGGCAGTATTGTGCAAACAGGAAATGCCTTGGATATGGCCGTAAAAGGAAAAGGTTTTTTCCAGGTACTGATGGTGAATGGAGACCTAAATTATACTCGTGATGGTACATTTCAAATTAATGAAGATGGTGAAGTGGTTACATCAAGTGGTTATCCGCTAGAGCCGTCAATTACAGTGCCACCAGATACGCTAAGTATCACTATTGGTACTGATGGTACGGTTAGCATAACGCAGCCCAACACCCCTACACCAACGATTATAGGCAATATGGAACTAGCCGATTTTGTGAACCCAACAGGTTTGCAACCACTGGGTGAAAATCTATATCAGGAAACGGGTGCTAGTGGGCCACCTGTTGTAGGTGTACCTGGTTTAGATGGGGTTGGCACAATCATCGGTGGGGCACTTGAGCAATCAAATGTAAATGTTGTAACGGAGTTGATCAATATGATCGAAACACAACGTGCTTATGAAATGAATTCAAAAGCAATCTCTACTGCGGATGAGATGCTGCAGTATATTACCCAGACTATTTGATTTCTTCTGGTTGTTAGAAGAAGCACATCATTAATAATGATGTTATCCCAACACCAAGCTAGTCATTTGGCACGAAGCCTGCTTAGGTTATGTTAAGACTAGATTCTTGGAGGATTAACATGAAACACATGATCCGATTATTGATATTATCTTGCCTGATTATGGTAACAGGATGCATAGATAATTCTGCTAAACGTGATCCAGCATATTCATCTGTCAGGCCAGTTCCTGTGCCTGTAGCAGAGCAAACTAACGGTGCTATTTTTGATACGGGAAATAGCATTGCTCTATTTGAAGATTATCATGCTCGTCGGGTTGGCGATATTTTGACGGTACGGTTAGAAGAAAAGACCGAGGCTGAAAAAGAAACCGAAACAATAATTAAGAAAACTAATAGCAATGGCCTTACCAACCCAACTGTATTTGGCACAACACCGCTATTTGATTTGCCAAGTGTGCTGCCATTAGCGAGTACCGATGATAATAATTTGGAGTTCAGCCTAGAATCCAAAAGTGACTTCAAGGGACAGGGTGACAGCGATCAAAGCAATAAGTTGACAGGTGATATTAGTGTGTCAGTGGTAGAGGTGTTACCCAATGGCAATTTGTCTATTCGTGGAGAGAAGGTGATTAGTATCAATCAGGGTAATGAATATCTTCGTATTTCTGGAATCATTAGCCCACGAGATCTTGATGCAAATAACTCTATTTCATCAAAACGAGTGGCGGATGCTCAGATTGCTTATGTAGGGGATGGACCAACTAATGATGCCAATGTTGTTGGCTGGTTGGGTCGCTTTTTCATTAGTTCATTAATGCCATTCTAACTGGATGATAATTATGAATATTAAAACACTTCTAATAGCTATCACCTTACTGGTTACTACGACAGTGGTTGAAGCTGAACGAATTAAAGATTTAGCTTCAATATCAGGGGTGCGTAAAAACCAATTAGTAGGTTATGGTCTGGTTGTTGGTTTGAATGGTACAGGTGATAAAACTAAATTTACCGGTCAAAGCTTACGTAGTATGTTGCGTGAAATGGGCATTAATTTACCACCCGGTACTGACCCCAAAAGTAAAAATGTGGCAGCAGTAGCTGTTCATGCAGATTTGACACCATTTACCGGGCTGGGCCAAACCATTGATGTGACAGTTTCATCGATAGGTGATGCAAAAAGTCTGCGGGGAGGTAGTCTAATTATGACTCCTTTAAAAGGTGCTGATGGTCAGATTTATGCAATGGCTCAAGGTAGCTTGCTGGTTAGTGGTTTAGCTGCAGAAGCGGGCGATGGTTCAAGTATAACGGTTAATATTCCAAGTGCTGGTAGAATTCCCAACGGAGCAACAGTTGAGCGATCAGTCTCTAATACATTTAATGTCGGGGATCATTTAATTTTAGATTTACATCAACCTGATTTCACAACAGCCAGTCGATTAACAGATATGATCAACCACACATTAGGTAAGGGAACCGCTAGATCTATAGATGCTTCATCAATTAAAGTGAATGCCCCCCGAGATCCTAATCAGAGAGTGCCATTTTTTTCATTGGTAGAAAATCTTGAGATTGATCCTGGAGACACTGCAGCAAAAGTTGTCGTTAACTCTCGCACAGGTACAGTCATAATTGGTAAACATGTCAGGATTATGGCTGCTGCAATTACACATGGTAACTTGTCTGTCACTATTTCAGGGGATGAAGAAGTAAGTCAGCCCAATGCTTTCGCTGGTGGAGACACTATTGTATCTCCTAATTTCGATATAACAGTGACAGAAGAGAGTAATCGGATGTTTTTGTTTAAAACGGGTGTCTCTTTGCAAGAAATTGTGCGAGCAGTTAATCAGGTAGGAGCATCACCAAGTGATTTGGTGGCTGTTTTAGAGGCATTGAAACAGGCTGGTGCCTTGCAAGCTGAATTAGTAGTGATCTAGCAAGATGGCAGTTAATGCTCACATTGCTCAAACAGCCGTTGATTTTAAAGGCTTGGCTGAGTTGCGTCGTTCAGCAACGAATGACAAAAATGATGAAGAGACTTTACGACAAGTTGCCGGACAATTCGAAGCTTTATTTGTAAATATGATGCTGAAAAGCATGCGAGAAGCAAAATTGGCAGAGGGTATTTTTGATACACCTCAAAGTGATACCTATCAAGAAATGGCCGACCAACAACTTGCGATGAATTTGTCTGCGAATGGTGGCTTGGGCTTGCAAGATGTAATTTTCCGCCAATTGGGGGGGATGCTTGCGGGTAAACCTGTCGTCGATACTGAAGAAAGAAGCTTTTCAATAGATTCCGTACAAAGAAGATCGACATTACCTGCTAGTAACAACCTAGCTTTATTGCAAAATGTGACTCAATCCGCACCAGCAAATGAAAGTGGGGCTAAAGAAAGCACGCAGGGAAGAATTTCTTTCGACTCGCCAGAAAGTTTTGTTAGTCAATTATTACCCATGGCACAACGGGCAGCACAAAAACTTGGTGTTACACCTGAAGTGATTTTATCACAAGCAGCGCTTGAAACTGGCTGGGGTAAGCATGTGTTGAATAAGGCAAATGGTGAAACAAGCTTTAACCTATTTAATATTAAAGCTGATAAACGCTGGGATGGAGAATTGACCGTGGTTGGAACAGTCGAATATCGCAATGGTGTCGCCATCAAAGAACAAGCACAGTTCAGAAGTTATGAATCGTATCAGGATAGTTTTAATGACTATGTTGAATTTTTACAAACCCAACCACGTTATCAACGAGCATTACAACACACTGATAATCCAGAATTATTTATTGAAGAATTGCATAAAGCAGGTTATGCCACTGATCCAAGTTATGCCGATAAAGTTAAACAAATTATGCATGGATCAACACTGGCATCGATACCACAACAATTAAAGTATTTATAACATTGGTCGCTAAATATAGTATGAGGAAAATACAATGAGTATGCTGAGCATTGGGACAACAGCACTGATCGCTAACCAAGGTGCATTGGCAACAACGAGTCATAACATCAGTAATGTTAATACTGAGGGTTATAGTCGCCAGCGCGCAGAGTTTGGGACTCATCCGCCTGAGTTTGAGGGTACGCACTATCTTGGAACAGGAGTTGAAATTACCTCTGTTGAGCGAATGTTTGATCAATTCTTGTCAACACAAGTTCGCCAATATACCTCTCAAGAACAACAATCAGCAGTATTTAACGAGGTTTCTACTCGAGTAGATGAGTTATTGGCACTGCCCGAGTTATCGATTAGTGTCGGTTTGGATGACTTTTTTAATGCGGTTCAGGATGTTGCTGATGATCCTACTTCCCTAGCTGCTCGTCAGGTCATGCTGTCACAAGCTGATATTTTGACAAAACGTTTTCATACCATGGATCAGCAG
>QNEY01000132.1 GCA_003645385.1 Gammaproteobacteria bacterium
GTATAAGCTGGCTAATCTTAATGGACGATTGCAGCATTCTATTAAGCAAAAACTTGATCAGGTTTTTTCGCAATGTAACGCCTTAAATCAACGTTTACAGTTGATATCGCCATTGCCTATAATCAAAAGTCAGCACAGCAATGTGAAACAATTACAAAAGCAACTTTACAATGCGATGCAACAACTATTACAACAGCAAAGATCAAATTTGAATCAGCAAATGCGAACCTTGGCTGCAGTCAGTCCATTAAGTACTTTAGAGCGCGGTTATAGTATTGCAACAACAACAGATTCAGATCGTGTATTGAGGAATATCGATGATGTTGAACTTGGACAACACATTAATGTCAGATTGCAACAAGGGCAATTAGCCTGTGAAGTAAAAGGTATCTCTAAATAAATGATTAAAAAATTACTGGCCACATTAAGTTTATTGATGGCTGTTGCTGTTTCAGCAACGATATTACCGCAGCAATCTGCCGTACCAGGTGGAGTGGTGATTGTGGAACTTGTGGTTCCGATAGAAACAAAACCGGTTGTAAGCTACAACAAACGACAAGTTATGGTTGTGAAGGAAAATGATCAATGGCTAGCGGTGGTGGGAATACCATTGAGTGCAAAAATTGGTACTCAAACTTTGATAGTTAAATCTGCTGGAGAAACAAGAAAAACATCATTTGAAATTGAAGACAAAGCTTATCCAACTCAGCATATTACGATTACCGATAAACGCAAAGTGAATCCAACTAAGCTCGATATGGACCGGATTAATGCTGAATCAGCAGAAATTAAATCAGCTTTACGTTATTGGACAGACAGCGATATGATTCTGGATCAATTTATTTGGCCTATTGAAGGTCGTGTCAGTGGCTTATTCGGACGTAGAAGGGTCTTTAATGGTCAACCACGCAGACCCCACAGTGGAATGGATATTGCCGCACCAACAGGCACAGAAATTCATGCGCCTGCCGACGGTGTAATTAGAGACACAGGTGACTATTTCTTTAATGGCAACACGGTGTTCATCGATCATGGTCAAGGTTTAGTGACTATGTTTTGTCATATGGATCAGATAGATGTTGAAGTAGGGCAAACAATCCAACAAGGTGATGTGATTGGCACCGTCGGTATGACAGGGCGAGTAACGGGGCCACATTTACATTTGGGTGTCAGCTTGAATGATGCACGAATTGAACCAAGATTATTTTTCCCGGAGCGGGAAACAGCTATTGGAGATAAGCAATAATAGGGCGGCTGCTATCATTCACTGGCTTTTAAAGACGAAAATCACGTCCTAAATACACACTTAATACCTGTTTATCTTCAAGGATGGCTTCTGGTGTTCCTCGAGCAATAACTTCACCTTCATTAAAAATATAGGCTCGCTCACAAACGCTAAGAGTTTCACGAACATTGTGATCGGTGATCAATATTCCAATCCCACGCTCAGCTAGTTCTTTGATAATACCTTGGATATCTAAAACAGAAATTGGATCAACTCCGGCAAATGGTTCATCAAGCAGAATGAATTGCGGCTCCATCGCAAGTGCTCGGGCAATTTCTACTCGACGTCGTTCACCACCTGATAAAGCCATACCTAACGAATTACGGATATGATCAATATGGAAATCTGCTAACAAACGTTCTAATAAGTCCTGTTTAGCATTGTCATCAAGCTCATCACGTGTTTCGATAATGGCATAGATATTATCAGCGACACTGAGTTTACGAAATACAGAAGCTTCCTGAGGTAAATAGCCAATACCAAGTCGAGCACGGACATGGATAGGTTCATGTGTCAGTTCACGCTGGTCGAGAAAAACAGTACCATGATCGAGAGGAATTAGACCGACAATCATGTAAAAACTAGTCGTTTTACCTGCACCATTTGGGCCTAACAAACCGACAATTTCACCACTATTTACTTCTAGTGAAATATCTTTTACAACTTGACGATCACCAAAATGTTTCGAAAGTTGCTGTGCGGATAGAAGACTCATTTGTGACCTTAATAGATGAAGGTTAATTCAATTGAATATAACGTCGATGAATCCAGCCGATTATAACCTGACTGCCGATCATTCCTCTAACTTGTACCCAGTCTTTTTGCTCGGTAAGAACAATTAATTTACTACCTTGAATAAAACTTCCTAATTTATCATATTGCTGACCAGGTCCACTACGGATATTTAGACGAGTAGCGGTCACAATAGCTGAAGGGTAACCATCATCCAGTGGAACTGTTTCAGATGGTGTTGGCTCAACGGCAGAGGCTGGAGCTACTTTGGGGCTTTCAAGTTTTGGAGATGTTTTCTTTTTGCTCCCAGGTGGTTGGATAATAATATGTACACGTTGGCCTTTGTGAGTTTCACCATCTACTTTAACAGGAGCAGAATTAGCATTTACGATGTTTCTGGCAATATCATATTCAATTTTGTTACCACTAAATTCATCATTCGCTTGCCAGACATGACCTTTACCAATCAAATAAATCTTTTGAGCTTTAGCGTGATATTCCATTCGTAGTGCACGAGCACGGACAGGTTCTTCACCTGGTTTCTGAATTTGCTTGTAGGTAGCTAAGTTACCTTCTGCAATAGCTTTAGAGAGCTGTTTATTTTCATCATAATAGAAAGTAATAATGTCGCCTTCAATACGTAATGTTCCTTGGGTCAGAATTGCTTTGCCTTTATATTGTGTGATCCCTTGTTTATCATCAATTTGCGCATGATCGGCTTCAATTTCGATTGGTTGTTCGCGATCACTTGGTAATGCCCAAGATAAAGTCGGTAACAATGACAGTAATACGATAATTAATTTACTGTGTAGGTGCATCATATTGTCCTTTCACCCTAGAGTGTAGGTTAATAGTTTCATCTGCAAGATCTGCATGCAGTCCAACAGAGTTAGTTTCTCCGTATGGAGACTTAATTGTGACGGCTAAATCAGTATAAGCTGTATTCTGCTTTGTATTTATATGGAGTGCTTCAGTCAGTAATTCAATATCATCACGGTCTTCACGATTGATAATGACATTGCCAGTAAGAAAAAGATCTTCACCTTCACCTTGCGTTGTTCCTTTATTAGATGAAATAACCCAGACTTCTGTTTCCTTATCAGTAAACTTGGCAATAGGTGATGTGATTTCTGTCGTGTCATCTTCAGGATAGTGTGCAATTTCTTTACCAGAAATAATACGAGTAGGTTTGCCTAAATCATCCATTAACGTCATTGTAAAGTCAGTCATAGAAAAATCACTTGTTCGACTTGTTTCAAGCTGACCAGTATTTTTTTCGGTATCATCACTAGACATTAGCCATATAGTAATTATTGCCAAGATGAGCAATAGTATTTTAGCGAGCTGTGGAATATTAGAAATGGCGTTCAATTTGATCTTGCAGGGTTCCCTGTCCTTCCATAATAAATTCACAAACTTCACGAGCTGCGCCCTTGCCACCTTTAGCCGGCGTGATCCAATGAGCATGTTTTTTGACCACAGGATCGGCATCTTGTACAGCTATAGCAAGCCCAACACGGGTCATAATAGCTAAATCAACCCAATCATCACCTACATAGGCACATTGTTCAGCAGTTAATTTCAACTGTTTTAACATTTGTTCAAAGGCTGGCAATTTAACTTGCTGTCCTTGGTATACATAATTAATACCTAAACTATTCATCCGATGTTCAACAACTTGTGAAGTCCGCCCAGTAATAATGCCAATTTCGACCCCTGTATATTGCAGGAGTTTCATACCGTGACCATCACGGGAGTGGAATGCTTTATATTCCTCACCATCATCACCAATAATAATACTGCCGTCAGTAAGTACACCATCAACGTCAAAAATAACGAGTTTTATATTTTTTGTGCGGGCAAGAATATCTTGCATAATAATGTCCCTTAGTTAGTTATACAACACCAGCACGCAAGAGGTCATGCATATTGATTGCGCCGACAAGGTGTTGATTATTATCAATAATTAGCAATGCATTTATTTTATGACGTTGCATTAACTCTAATGCTTCTGCAGCTAGCATGTTAGGCTGCCCGGTTTTGCAATCAGAAGTCATGAAATCAGCAATAGCGGTGGTGTGAATATCTACGGTCTGTTCAAGTACCCGTCGCAAATCACCATCGGTAAAGATACCTGCAATACCACCATTATTAGCAGTGATAGCAGTCATACCCAAGCCTTTATTTGTCATTTCAACCAAAGCATCACTAAGTAAAGCTTTATCACTCACTTGAGGAATGGTGTCGCCTGTATGCATGATGTCACTGACATGTAGTAATAAACGTCGTCCAAGATTGCCTCCTGGGTGTGACAGAGCAAAATCATCGGCAGTAAAGCCTCTTGTTTCTAATAAGGCAACCGCAAGGGCATCACCCATGACTAATAGGGATGTGGTACTTGATGTTGGTGCAAGTCCAAGTGGGCAGGCTTCTTTGTCTACACTAACATCAATATGGGAATTAGCACTTTTTGCTATGGTGGAATGTGGTTTACCTGTCATTGCCACTAGTGGGACACCAAGACGTTTGATCAGCGGTAGTATCGTTAAAATCTCACTGGTTTCACCTGAATTGGATAAGGCTAACACTACATCTTTATCAGTGATCATGCCTAAGTCACCATGACTCGCTTCGCCAGGGTGAACAAAAAATGCCGGACTACCTGTACTAGCTAAGGTGGCAGCAATTTTTCCTGCAATATGACCTGATTTTCCCATGCCAATAACAACAATTCGACCTTTACACTTCAGCAAGTATTGGCATGCTTCAACAAAGGCATCATCAATACGATCACGCAAGGCTGAGACAGCATCAAGTTCAGTGTTAATAACTGCAATACCTAAAGATTTAAGTTGTTGGGCTTCAGTGTCGGTCACGCTGACATTCCTGTAGTGCTTTGATAGGCAAGAAGTCCATTATAAGCTATATAGACAAGTAGCATGGATGAGCCTGCAAGTCGACCAATTCGACCTCGTTGTCCGATACGGGCAAATAAAAATAACATCACGAACAAACCAACCATAAAGGGGAAATCACGTTGTAGTATGGCGGGATCAAGGTTTGAGGGTTGAATTAGTCCTGGCATGGCTAAAACAGCTAATAAGTTGAACATGTTTGAGCCTAATATATTACCTATTGCAATATCATGTTCATTTTTTAGGACAGATATGATAGAAGCAGCCAATTCGGGTAAGCTGGTACCAATAGCAACAATCGTCAATCCAATAATGAGATCGCTGACCCCCAGTAAATGAGCAATACCTGCTGCTCCCCACACTAAGGATTTTGATCCTATGAGCAAAGCAATTAAACCAATAATAAAACTCACTATAGATCTGCTGGTGGTCATAGTAGGCTTTGAAAATTCTTGTTCAAACTCTTGTTCTAGAGGATCACTTTTACTACTACGGATTGCGAGATAAGCCATACCAAACAAGGTTAAGATAAAACCAGAGAACAGGATAATGCCATGCATGTATCCTAAGTGTTGATCCCAGATCAAAAGCAGAGCAATTGCCATTACCAAGGCTTACATGGGAACTACACGTTTTAAAGTTTCAGATTGAACTACCAGTGGGCTAACAAGAATAGTGA
>QNEY01000133.1 GCA_003645385.1 Gammaproteobacteria bacterium
ACCTAAAAAATTATTTCATAAAATGCTTGACCTTTTTTCAAGATGTGATAATATTCATGCCCAGATCATGACTCCCAATTTTTGGCGATTAATGATTGACTTCCGCCACTGAGAACTTTTTTTTGTATCTATGGTCCCGGTCCTTTAGCACAAGCACTTGAAACCCAAGTTTCAAGCGTAAAGGGTAGTCGTTTTAATTGTGGTATTGATTCATATAAGAAGAAACAATCGTAATTAATGTTACTCTGCTCCCAATTACTCAATTATTATTTCCCGCTTTGTTATGGACTTGGGCTTTTGATATGGAATGGTGGGTTTCGCTATAGCTCTACCCACCCTACGCTCGCTATGACCCCAATTATTTACAAAAGTTGCTTCAAAAAGAAATGTGGTCTGTCCCCTATTTTTCTTTCTACCCACACTACGCTCGCTACGCTTGCTAATCAAAGGGAAAATATTATGTTAAATACACGCATCTCATTTGTTTTTATTCTTCAACTGCTCGGATTAATTTTTTTGTCAATCTGGGTACCATTAGCGTACACAGCTACAAATTGCTCTTTGGTAACACAAATCCCTTCAACGGAGTGTGAAACCTTAGTCGCTTTATATAACAGTACTAACGGCCCTAATTGGAAGAACAGTTCTGATAATAATTGGAATGTGACTAATTATCCTTGTAGTTGGAGTGGTGTTTATTGTAAAAACGGACATGTCTGGCAAATTTCTCTTCACTATAACAACTTACAAGGAACAATACCTAATTTAAGTGCTTTAGTGGGATTAGCAGATCTGAGTATTTTTGGCAATAACCAATTGACTGGGCCAATACCTACAAATATTGGTCAATTACAAAATCTGGAAGTGATTTCTCTTGGAGACAATCAACTAACTGGTTCTATTCCCAATTTAAGCAATTTAGGAAAACTCAGATATTTGAGTTTATCTAAAAATAAATTATCTGGAAGTATTCCAAATCTGAGCAATTTAATCAATTTAAAAACCTTAACTCTATCTAGTAACAAGTTAAGTGGAGCCATTCCTGCTTTAAATATCCTAACTAAATTGTCTAATATTGATTTATCAAATAATCAATTAAGTGGTTCAATTCCAAACCTAACAGGTTTATCTAGCTTAGAATACCTGACTTTACGTTTTAACCAGTTAAGTGGAAATATCCCAGACTTGAGAACATTAATCAGTTTGAAACATCTTGTATTGTCTGACAACCAACTAAATGGTCCTGTTCCTGATTTAAACAATTTACCTTCTTTAACTGCAGCTTGGATACATAACAATCCTTTATGTAGGGATAATAACTTTGACTATAGTGGATGGGAACAGGAAGTGAGTTCTTTTCCGTATTGTAACCCATCTGCTTCATGCACTTATGATATTACCCCAACAAGTCGTGATTTTGATGTTAATGGTGGCGCATGGACTGTATATATAACAACTTCAGATACTCAATGTACATGGACAGCAAAAAGCAATAATACTTGGCTTGTCATTGACGCTATTAGAGATGGTGTAGGGGGCGGTGAGGTAGTTTATTTAGTCGCACCTAATAATAGCTCAGATAATCGTACTGGTACCTTGATAATTGCAGGACATACTTTTACTGTAAATCAAAACGGTAATATTTGTAGTTATGCTGTTACCCCTACGGACGAAAATTATTCAAGTAGTGGGGGGAACGGAAGTATAAGTGTTACCACTTCTAATTCTCAATGTAGTTGGATAGCGATGAGTCATGATTACTGGTTAAACATGACACCTGAAAATTACATAACGGCTACTGGCAACAAAACGATCTCTTATTCTATAGCGTCTAATGAAAGTTCCCAAAATAGAACTGGAAGACTGACAATTGCTGGTAAAACTTTTACTGTGACACAAAGTGGTTCTGCTACTACATATAATCTCAATGTCTACAAATCTGGTTCTGGCAATGGTACGGTAACGGGTTCAGGCATCAATTGTGGTAGCGATTGCAGCCAGTCATATAATTACAGCACCAACGTGACTTTAACTGCTAGTCCGCAAGCGCCATCTACTTTTGGCAGTTGGAGCGGATGCAATTCGATTAGCGGTACACGCTGTACTGTTTCTATGACTTTAGCTAAGAATGTCACTGCGATTTTCAATGCACCGGGACAGCAAGCGTTAACGGTCAGTAAATCCGGTTCAGGCACAGGAACAGTGAGCAGTTCCCCATCAGGCATCAATTGCGGTAGTGATTGCAATCAGTCTTACAACTACAATACCACTGTCACGCTGACTGCTAATCCGCAATCGCCCTCCACTTTTGGCAGTTGGAGCGGATGCAATTCCACCAGCGGTATGCAATGTACTGTCTTTATGACTTCGGCTAAAAACGTTACTGTCACCTTCAATGCACCGGGACAACAAACTTTGACAGTCAGTAAATCCGGTTCTGGTATGGGGACGATAACGGGTTCAGGAATAAGTTGTGGTAACGATTGCAACCAATCTTACAATCACGGCACCAACGTAACCCTAACTGCTAGTCCGCAATCGTTATCTACATTTGGCAATTGGAGCGGTTGTGATTCAGTCAATAGTATGCAATGTACAGTATCTATGATTTCGGCCAAGAATGTCACTGCTATCTTCAATAGCCAACAAACAAACTGTGAATTTGTGACTGAAATTTCTCAAGCTGAGTGTGAAACTTTACTTGCATTATACAATAGCACCGATGGACCAAATTGGTCTGATAGCCTTAGTAATAATTGGAATGTGACCAATACTCCATGTAGTTGGACTGGAATAAGCTGTGATGGGAACGGAAAAGTTATACAAATTACCAGAAATAGTAAAAACTTGGTAGGTACATTACCGAATTTTGACACCCTGAGTTCCTTGCAACTTCTTGATTTAAACACTAACAAATTGAGTGGAGGCATTCCAAGTTTAAGCACTTTGACTGTTTTACAGTATCTTTATTTGGGTGATAATCAACTGAGTGGAAATATTCCAAGTTTAAGTAACTTAACTAATTTACAGCATCTTTATTTGAGTAATAACCAGTTAAGTGGAAATATCCCTGATTTGAATGAGTTAACTGCTTTAAAAGAACTCTTTTTAATTGGAAATCAATTAACTGGAAATATTCCAGATTTAAGTAATTTAACTGCATTACAGCTCATTTTTTTGAATTCTAATCAACTGAGTGGAAACTTTCCAGATTTAAGTAAATTAATTGCTTTAGAACATCTTGTCTTGCAAAATAACAAATTGAGTGGAAGTATTCCAAATTTAAATCATTTAGGAAGCTTAACAAATCTCCGTTTAAGTAACAACCAGTTTTGTCGGAATAACAATATTAACTATCACCCTTGGCAAACAGAAGTTAATATTTTTCCGTTGTGTGTTATTGATTATATGTTAACCATTAACCTTATTGGTAATGGTATGGTGAGTAGTGGTTCTATTGGAATTAACTGCGGTACTGATTGCAATGAAGACTATGCAAAAGATACCGTAGTTTATCTAACAGCTATGCCAGAGGTAGAAGCTACTTTTGTTGATTGGAATGGCTGCGATACCACAAATGGCAATCAATGTGTTGTTGAGATGACTGGTGAAAGAGAGGTGACTGTAACATTTAATGAAATACCACCACCAATTCAACAATACCAATTAACGGTAGACATGTTGGGTTCGGGTGTTAATCCAGTAACTAGTGAACCACAAGGCATTAATTGTGGCAGTACTTGTTCATATTTGTTTGACCAAGATACTAGCATTACATTGATTGCTCAGGAAAATGCAAACTCAACTTTTAGTTGGAATGGCTGCGATACCACAAATGGCAATCAATGTGTTGTTGAGATGACTGGTGAAAGAGAGGTGACTGTAACATTTAATGAAATACCACCACCACCACAATATAAGTTAATGGTGACTAAAATTGGCTATGGCACATTAAACGTTGAGCCACTAGGCCCTATTTGTGGTATGGGTAGTATAGAGTGCCTACAATACCAAGCTGGAACATCAATTAAACTAACGGCTCAACCTAGTTCTGATTATGTGTTTAGCAGTTGGAGTGAAGACTGTGAGAGCAATAACGCTTCCATTACGGTCACAATGGATAGTGATAAGCAATGTACCGTCATATTTACTGGTCGCCACAAGCTGTCCGTGCAAAAACAAGGCGACGGCACTATCACCAGTGAGCCAGCTGGAATTAATTGTGGAACAGACTGTGAAGAAGAGTTCAATGCAAGTACTCAAGTTAAATTGACGGCACAAGCCAATAATGGTTTTGCCTTCACCAAATGGGCAGACGATTGTAGCGGACAGAATGCTTCGATTATGGTCACAATGGACAGAGCAAAAAATTGTACGGCAAATTTTGAGAAAATCATTTTGGCATATGATTGTAACAATGTGACAGAAATTCCTTATTTGGAATGTAAGGCATTGGAAAGTTTGTATGATAGTACTAACGGTGCGAACTGGACGGATAGCTCTACCAATAACTGGAAACAGACAAATACTCCTTGTAGTTGGGAGGATGTAATCTGTGAAAACGGACACGTCACTTCAATTGAACGCCGGCGAAAAAACTTGAATGGCACTATTCCAGCTCTGAGTGCTTTAACAGCTTTAGAAACGTTAAAGTTGTATAAAAACCAATTGTTCGGTGCTATCCCTAATTTTAATGCGTTAACTAATTTGGGGACATTAATTCTTGCGGACAACCAGTTATCAGGTTCTATTCCAACCAGTTTGAATAGCTTACCCAATTTAACTTTTCTATCTCTGGGCAATAATCAATTGACAGGAAATATTCCTAATTTGAGTGCCACTGATTTAGAATTGCTTTACTTAGAAAACAATCCATTAAGTGGAAAATTGCCTGAAAGTTTAATACATTTGTCTTTGCGGCAATTTTTCTTTGATGAAACTGGGTTGTGTATACCCAACGACGAGGTTTTTCAAAATTGGTTGAACAATATTAGTGAAGTAAGAGGGAACAATATTCCTTGTTATGCACCAGATATTCGTATTGAGCCTTCTCAGTTGATTTTCGACAATACTAACACAAGAAGACGAATTCAACATGGAGCAGCTTCACAGCCAAAACTCCACAAAATTTCTGGTGGAACAATGCTTTTCTTTGATACATCAAATCAAGAAGTTGAGCCATCTAAGGCAACGATTAGCCGATTACAATATGCTGAATTGGATATCAATGCACTGGAACAGCCTGATTTTGAGTTTGATTTGGTTTACACAGACCAGATAATTTTGAATTTGTTCCCTGATGTGTCATTTACTGCCTTCAATACCCTCACTAACTATAGAGCTAAGCACAATTATAGTTGGTTCGGTAAAATTGAGGGAATGCCGTTTGGTGATGTTATTCTTGTCGTTAATAAAAACGAAGTAACGGGAAGTGTTAATGTCAGTGGGGAAGTTTATAGAATACGGCCTACGGAAAATGGTCTACATGCGATCCAGAAAATGAATCATCTACCTC
>QNEY01000134.1 GCA_003645385.1 Gammaproteobacteria bacterium
ATCTGAGAATGCTGCAATATTCATATCAAAATTGCCTAACTCTTTTTCCCAAATCAACAAATCTAACTGATAGCTAGTTTTACCTGTGATAGATTCAAGAGTTCTGTCTGACCAGATAGCTTCAATCTGCTTAGTATCAATCTGCCCTGTCACTGAAATAGTTGTCCCTCTATCTTCTGGTTTAACATCAATATTTATCTGCTCAGCAAATAAATGAGCCTTTAAGCTTTCTGCTGATACACCTTGATTATTAAACTCAAGTTGCCCATTGACATGAGATAACTTAACTTCAGGTAACAAGACACTATGCATCTGACTATCGATAAAATTAACTGTGCCGGATACTTGGGTGGCATCCAAATCAGCTATCGGTACTGTCAGGTCTAGATGGATATTACTCTTTCCTTCTGCCACTAAATCTTTGGTGGCTTTACCAAACTTCTGTTGGAGAGGACTGGTCTGCAGAAACTGTAAAGCATGGGCCGTAGCACCCTTAATCTCCCCCCCAACCAATACACTGTAATTGTTTGGAATTAACTTGATTTTTGTCGAAACATCAGCAAAATCAAAACCAGCAATTTTACCATGCTGACTTTTAATGATCAGCTCATCACCTGTTCCAGTAATCACGCCATTAACACCGACCAAATCAGGCCACTCTGGAGCATAATGGAATTGAATATCTTCAAAATTAAGTACCATATTAAAGCTACCTTTTTCAGGTGCGTCTTTATAAGGGAAAGCCCCAAGCTCCCCATGCAACTCAATTTCACCATCGACAATTTTCCCTGCCAGAAAAGCATTATCAGCCCATACTTTAAACTCTTTATTTAATAATTTTTGTGGTACGTATGACTGCCAACGATTAACAATGAGCTCTTCCATTGTAAGTATAAGATCATTAAATATTTCGCCATCACTTGTTTGTTCAATACTGCCATCCAATTGTAATGTTAAATCATCATTCCAAATCCTTAATCCCTGACTTTGTAATGACCAGGATTGTTCATCCTTTTGCAGTCTTATTACACCTGTTACTGAATCAAAAAATACTGAATTCTTCAACCAGGCTTCTGGATAAATTGTTATCTGATGGCTATTTAAATCAAGGTTACCCCGTCCCTCCTTCCAACTCAATTCTGCAGTCAGCCCTGTGACTCCAGGAATATTTTTCCACGGTAATAAAGCTACATCTTGGAGATTAAATGCTAAGTCAATTACACCCTCATCTCTCGAGTAGCGAAGATTGAACCTTTCAATATCACCAGCAGGCTTTTGTTGTCGTAATATTTCAGGTACAGATTCTGATAAAAGGGCAATAGCAGTCAGATCACTTAAACGTAAGTATTTACCGGCCACTAACAATGAACCATCGGCATTTTCACTGACTGAGAAATTGGTCTGAGGCCAATGGTCACCATTAATCGACAACTGCAAATTATGTCCTGATAACTGCCATGATTGATTTTGTTGTTGCCAATCCAATTGGCCAGTTAAACGCTCAACCAATACTGGTGAATACTCAACATCTTCTTGCTTTGATACTAGTTCACTCTTTGTCAGGTCCAATTCGGCAGTAACTGAGTCAACTTGATAGCCAATACCTGTACTAGATAGGTTTACATTCAATATTCCTTGCTGTATAGCAATATCCTGCCACACAAGATGTTCAGTCAGAGCACCTAACATCAAATTACTTATCTTGGCCTGAAACTGCCATGAGCTTGCTGATATATCATTATTATCAAGTAGAGCTTGAGCGTTAAATTGGACATTATTTGCCAGCGTTGAAGGAAGCCTAACACTTCCTGTTGTGCTCCATCGACCTGCTTGTTGACTCAAAATTACATTAGCTAACTGGTAACGTCCTGACAAAAAAGCATTTTGCTGATCGGTATAGTCAATTGTTATTGCTTGCAAGTGAAAACGATTAAGTAATTGAGCCCATGTTAATAAATCTTTAATCTCTGGTGATGTCTGGTTATGGGCATTCAGACCATGCAGTTGGAGTTGGCCATAACTGTCACGAACAATCGCAACATTCAAACCTGTCAAGGTAATATCATTAAATATCAGTTCACCTTGTTGAATACTGCTTATCAGATCTAATCCCAAATGAAGATGTTCAAGACTTAAGACCTCTGTTGTCTGGTCTGCTCTTAACATCCTTATTGTATTAACCTCCAATTTTGGTATCAGATCAAGCATATACAGGCTAGCAGAACCGATCTCAACAGGATAACCTACTGTATTACTTACCCAAGCTGCAATTTCATCTTGCCGTTGTTCAATAGCTTCTGACAGCCAATACAAGCCCCCTATGAATACCGTCAACAAGGTTGCCAATATAATCAGAAAATAGGCGAGCTGTTTACTTGCTACATGAAAGCTATGTCGAAGGAGTGACATATTTTATGTAGGCCTTTGGATAAATTTTTACATTCATGACTTAATCAACGATAGCTTCACATCAGCACCACGTTAAATTGTTCGCGGGTATATTGTGTTTCACACTGGAACAAAATAGGTTTACCAATAAACTGTTCTAATTCAGCAACATTGGTTGAATCTTCATCATTTAATCTATCAATAACATCTTGAGATGCAAGTACTAGAAATTGAGTGGTCTCATATTGTTTCGCCTCACGCAAAATTTCACGGAAGATTTCATAACATACTGATTCAACACTTTTGGCATAACCTTTACCATCACAACAGGGACAAGGTTCGCACAAAATATGTCCCAAACTCTCCCGAGTTCTTTTGCGTGTCATTTCAACCAGCCCAAGCTCAGAAACACCACAAATATTATGACGTGATCTATCAGGCAACATTGCCTTCTCCAAAGCACGTAACACCTGATCTCGATGCTCTTGTTCTTCCATATCTATGAAGTCAAGAATAATTATGCCGCCAAGATTACGCACTCGTAATTGACGGGCAATCGAATGTGCAGCTTCCAAATTGGTTTTAAAAATAGTCTCTTCGAGATTCTTATGACCCACGAAGCCACCCGTATTAACGTCCACTGTTGTCATTGCTTCAGTCTGATCAAAAATCAAATAACCACCCGACTTAAGGGGTACTTTGCGTTCCAGGGCTTTTTTTATCTCATCTTCAACACTGAACAAATCAAATAATGGTCTATCACCTTTGTAATGTTCCAAACGAGAAACACATTCAGGCATAAAACCCTCAGCAAATTTAACTGCCTTCTGATACGTTTCTCCGGAATCAATTCTAATCCGTTCAAAGTCAGACGAAAATAAATCACGTAATGCTCGCAAAGCCAACGGTAGATCTTCATATAAAGGTTCACCACAACTCACTGACAATTTTCTTTCACCCAACTTATTCCAAAGTCGATGCAAAAACTGTAAGTCCGACAATAACTCAGTTTCTGTCACCCCTTCCGCTGCTGTCCGTAAAATATAACCACCAGTACTTGGTTCAAGTTGTGAAACCAAACAGGCCTTTAGGCGTTCACGTTCTTCTTCACTTTCGATTTTAAGTGATACGCCGATACCATGAGTCTCAGGCATATAAACTAAATATCTTGACGAAACAGAGAGTTGCGTTGTTAATCGAGCACCTTTTGTCCCCATTGGGTCCTTAATAACTTGAACCAGAATTTCCTGTCCTTCACGTAATAATGAGGTGATGGAAGGCACTTCTGTTTCATGTAGATCACCTGTTTGTCCTTTTGGGATAGAAATATCAGAGGCATGCAAAAAAGCTGCTCGTGATAAACCAATTTCAACAAATGCAGCTTGCATCCCCGGTAAAACCCGACAGACCTTACCTTTATAGATATTCCCGACTATGCCAAGAGATTCACTACGCTCAATATAAATCTCTTGTAAAACACCATTATCAACCACAACAGCTCGGGTTTCACTCGGTGTGACATTAATTAAAATCTCGCTACTCATTCCCTGCCCCAGCTATTTGATTCAATAACAAGCCCGTTTCTCTCAATGGCAATCCCATCACACCAGAATAACTGCCTGTTATTTGTTCGATAAATAATGCAGCCAGACCTTGAATGGCATAACTACCCGCTTTATCTACACCTTCTTTCGTTGCCAAATACCAATCGATATCTGCATTACTCAACTCAGCAAATGTTACCGTACTGATATTTAATTCGCATAATGTCTGCTGCCCACTAACAATTGCCACCGCAGTCAGGACTTGATGACTTACCCCTGATAGCCGCTGAAGCATTGTACGAGCATCTTCTTGATCACGCGGCTTGCCCATAATTTCATTATTTAAGACAACCGAAGTATCAGCTCCTAATACTGAT
Source organism: Gammaproteobacteria bacterium (assembly GCA_003645385.1). Lineage (GTDB taxonomy): Bacteria > Pseudomonadota > Gammaproteobacteria > Nitrosococcales > Methylophagaceae. Next base: position 4,310 of record QNEY01000134.1, read on the forward strand.
CTTTGTTCTTGATCAGCTACACTTTTCCAGCCTGCTTTTGCCTTAGCAATAGCAACTCGTTTGACATAGTTAATAGGAGTTTCATCTTCCAAATAACTTTCATCTACATCAATTGACAGTATCAAAAAATCGACCCCGATCTGAGTCAAAAGTTCACGCCTTCGGGGTGAACCTGATGCTAAATAGATTGTTGGGAAATTCATGCGCGATGATAAGGATGATTTTGTAATACTGTCCAGGCACGATAAAGCTGCTCAGCCATTACAATACGAACGAGAGGATGAGGCAATGTTAAAGCCGACAATGACCAGCGTTGATTAGCACGCTGCAAACATTCGTCAATCAAACCATCAGGCCCACCTACAATTAGAGAGACATCTCTACCATCTGCCTGCCATGCTTTTAATTGTTCAGACAATTGTTCAGTGCTCCATGCTTTACCTTTGACATCCAGTGCTACTACATGATGATTATCGGGAATAGTGGCGAGAATACGCTCACCTTCTTCACGCATCCATTGTGCAGCACTGCCACTTTTACCACGTTTTGCTGGTACTATTTCATGCAAATGCAGACTACATTCACGTGGCATCCGTTTGGCATATTCATGATAACCCTCTGTGACCCATGCTGGCATTTTTGTGCCCACGGCCAGCAGATTAAGCTTCATTAGTCTTCGTCCGATGCCTGTTCCTGTTCTGATTCATCTGGTGTATCAGGTACACTCCACAATTTTTCTAAATTATAGGTAGTACGCATTTGAGGTGTCATGATATGAACAATAACATCACCTAAATCAACTAACGCCCATTCACCGACATCTTCGCCTTCTACGCCTAATGGTTGTATACCAGCAGATTTTGCTTGAGATGAAACTTCATTAGACAATGCTTTTACTTGGCGAGTCGATTTACCGGTAGCAATAATCATAAAATCAGTAAAATCTGTCATAGCAGTAACATCCAGTATTTGAATATCCTCTGCCTTAATATCTTCCAGTGCATCAATCACCAGTAGTTTTAATTCTTTAGCCTGCATTGGGCTCTCCGTTAACCATAATTAATGAACACAGTTTACAGTAACGGCTACTATCGGGTGAAATTTAAGCTGATTTGTTCTTTAACTAGTCCGCTCCCCATAGTGA
>QNEY01000135.1 GCA_003645385.1 Gammaproteobacteria bacterium
CCGCAACACCACCAGCTAATTTAGCAACACGTTCTTGTAACTTCTCTTTATCATAATCAGAGCTAGAATCAGCAATTTGAGAACGAATTTGTTCAACACGTGCAGTAATTTCACTCGCACTACCCGCACCATCAATAATAGTTGAGTTTTCTTTGCTAATAGTAATTTTCTTAGCTTGACCAAGATCTTCCAAAGTCACTTTTTCTAGGCTTAAACCCACTTCTTCAGAAATAACTGTTCCGCCAGTTAATGTCGCAATGTCTTGTAACATTGCTTTACGACGGTCGCCAAAGCCAGGTGCTTTAACTGCACAAACTTTAACAATACCACGCATACTATTCACAACTAAGGTTGCTAACGCTTCACCTTCAACATCTTCAGCAATAATCAACAATGGGCGACTTGCTTGTGCAACACCTTCTAATGTTGGTAATAATTCACGAATATTTGAGATTTTCTTGTCCACAAGTAAAACATATGGGTTTTCCAAGTCTGCCGCCATTGTTTGCTGATCAGTAACAAAGTAAGGAGACAAATAACCACGGTCAAATTGCATACCTTCTACAACGTCTAATTCATTATCAAAACCAGAACCATCTTCAACTGTGATAACGCCTTCTTTACCCACTTTTTGCATTGCTTCGGCAATGATGCCACCAACAGATACATCTGAGTTAGCAGAAATAGTTCCTACTTGAGCAATCGCTTTATCATCATCACACGATGCAGACATGCTTTCTAATTCAACAACGGCAGCACCAACAGCTTTATCAATACCACGTTTAAGATCCATTGGGTTCATACCCGCAGCAACTGCTTTCATACCTTCACGTAAAATTGCTTGTGCCAATACAGTCGCAGTGGTTGTTCCATCACCAGCAGCATCAGAAGTATGAGAAGCGACTTCTTTAACCATTTGTGCGCCCATATTTTCGAATTTGTTATCTAATTCGATTTCTTTAGCAACAGACACACCATCTTTAGTCACTGTTGGCGCACCATAGCTTTTATCTAAAACTACGTTACGGCCTTTAGGACCTAATGTTACTTTTACCGCATCAGCCAGTGTGTTAACACCGTTGATCATTAAACTGCGCGCATCTGCGCCAAATTTGACTTCTTTAGCAGCCATGTTAATTCCTCTTAATATTCTTTAAATTATATGATGGGTGAAAAAACTAAGCTTCTAGAACTGCTACGATATCGTCTTCACGCATTACAAGAAGCTCTTCGCCATCAACTTTAACTTCAGTACCGGCATATTTACCAAATAGCACTTTATCACCAACTTTGACATCCATAGCACGCACATCACCAGAATCAGTAATTTTGCCGTTTCCAACTGCAAGGATTTCACCTGTAGCAGGTTTTTCAGCTGCATTATCAGGGATCACAATGCCACCTGCACTCATAGTTTCTTCTTCCATGCGACGAACGATTACACGGTCATGTAAGGGACGAATATTCATCAATATTTCCTCAAAAATTGTTGTTAAATAAAGTTAGAACCCCTTAGATGGGGTACAAAAAATAAACTTCAAGGGCAAACTACAAATTATTTTAAGCGTGGCTCGTCATCATCAACGATCTCACCTTCAATTATAGTTGACTCTCTATAGCCACCCGGTTGTGAATGCATGGTCTGTCTATGCATAGAAAACTGACCATTGCTTAAGATGCGCTTAATTAAAGCCTGTCTTATTGCTGGCATTAATAGAATAAAACCTATTGCATCAGTGAAAAAACCTGGTGTTAACAACATTGCACCACAAAATAACAAAGCAACACCCTCTAACATTTCCACTGCAGGAATTTGACCTTGAGCCATAGAAGTCTGTGCACGTTGCAATGTACTGAAGCCTTGTATACGCAATAACCCAGCGCCCAATACAGCTGTAGCAACAACTAAAAATATTGTCCAGCCAGCACCGATCACTTCACCAACCTGAATCAAGAAATAAATCTCAATCAGTGGCACCAGTAGAAACAATATAAATAAGGAACGAAACATGACCTTTCCAGTTTAAGTAAATAGTTGATATATAACTTGGGGCGCTTCACCAAGATTTCAAGTGCAGAATTTATTTCATCAGGTGGTAGAAAAACAACAAAAATCACGTTTTGTGTCACTATCATAAAACTGTAATGACAATTTCATCGTTTTGAAATATTAGCTAGTTATTGTGTGTTCATTCGGAATTATTTCGAACCAATTTTTTTATAAATAACCAAGAGGATATCCCCTTGAAACTTAAAACTTCATCTTTATTAATAGCGGGTGCCTTGTTTGGTGCAGCAGTATTGCCTGCACAAGCAAGTAACGAAGCAATGATGGATCTATTAAAAGTCCTACGTGACCAAGGCACCATTACTGCTGAGAATTATGAGCTTCTATCAAATGCTGCTAAAGCAGATAAAGAAGCAACTGTTGCTACTGAAGCGAAAGTTGAGAAAGTTGCCAAAAAAGCTAATGAGGCAACAACAGTTAGCATGAAAGGTGGCCATTTGAAAGTCAAATCTGCTGATGGAGATTTTAGCGCACAAATTGGTGGTCGAATTATGGCTGACGCAGCATATTTTGATGGTAATGATGATAGTGAAAGTGGCTCTGAGATACGACGTGCCCGTCTTTTCATGTCAGGAACAGCATATAAGGATTGGGGCTACAAAGCACAATTCGACTTTGCTGGCAGTAAAGTTTCTATGAAAGATATGTATCTACAATATAAAGGTTGGAAACCAGCAAAGTTCACAGTTGGTAATCACAAAATGCCACTTGGTTTAGAACAACAAACAAGCTCAAAATATATTACCTTTATGGAGCGCTCAATTCTTGCCGATGTTCAAGAAGATACTGGTGAAGCAGGTCGTGCAATGGGGATTAGCTCTTTCTCTCATGGTGATAACTGGACAGCAGCTGTTGCAGCCCATCTTGAAGGTACAAGCAAGGGATTTGGTAATGGTGAAGATGAGGATTGGGGTTATGGTGGTCGAGTAACATTTGCACCCATTGCAGAAAAAACTAAGAATATTCATTTAGGTATTGCATATCATCACCAAGAATATAAGAACGATGGCCGAGGCATTGATGGTGAATTCCGACCTGAAGCACATCTTTCCCCTGTTAAACCTTTCGTAACAGGTGATTTAGGACTAATGAATGATGGTGATGCATGGGGCCTTGAGGCAGCAACAGTATGGGGCCCATTTTCTGCTCAAGCTGAGTACACAACAGCAGATTTAACTTCTGCAAGCGGTAATACACTCTCAAACGATCCTGATGTTGACACATGGTATGTTTACGGAAGCTGGTTCATTACCGGTGAATCTCGTGCTTATAAAGCAGACAAAGGTGCTTTTGGTCGTGTGAAACCTAATAGTAATGTAGGTCATGGTGGTATGGGGGCCTGGGAAGTAGGACTTCGCTATTCTGATGCCGACCTAGAAAATGATGACCTAGGTAATAATGGTAACGTAACAACACTAGGACTTAACTGGTATGCAACACCAACTATTCGCTTTATGGCTAACTACAGCTGGGTTGATGTTGATAATGGTAACCGTATTGGTGAAGAAGATGTTGACGGTAATATCTTACAAATGCGTGGTCAAATCGACTTCTAAGTCAACAATAGTTCTCTAGTAAACCTCAAGCCCTGCCAGGAATTTTTCTAGCAGGGCTTTTTTAATTATTTCAAGGTTTAATTTAACCACTGATAATGCACCATATTTACGATACAAACGAATGAAATACATCGTTAACGGATCATCTGATAAAATATCGCTTTAACTAACTGAATATAGAAATTTTATCGTGAAAAAAATTATTATTGCCTTATCTATCGCTCTACCACTACTAGTTTCAATAACTGTCGCTGCTGAAACAACTCGCTTCGTATCTGACCAGCTAGAAATCACCATGCGTACCGGTCAAGGTGTAAAATTTGGCATTCGTAAAATGCTCTCTAGCGGCACCAAACTAGAAGTCATTGAAACCGATCCAGCTGGTTACTCTAAAGTTCGTACAGAGAATGGTGCTGATGGTTGGGTATTGACCCGCTATCTCAGCAATACCCCAAGTGCACGCAATAGTCTTGCGGCCAGTGTGCAAAAAGTTGCCAACCTAGAATTAGAGATCGCAAAATATAAAGAAGAAATTCAGGCATTATCATCACAAAATACGGATGCTAGTAGCGAAAATTTGTCATTAACAGAAACATCCCAACGCTTAGGCAAAGAACTGGATGATTTGCGCCGAACAGCATCAAATTCTGTTGCACTTGATAATGAAAATCGTCAATTGAAAGAAAAACTTCAACAAATTGATGATCAAATGCAATCATTAGAGATAGAAAACAGCTCGCTCAAAGACAGTAGTGCTAAGAGCTGGTTCTTGATTGGTGCGGCTGTCTTATTTGGCGGTTTGTTGCTTGGCTTGATTCTGCCTCGTTTACGCTTCCAGAAAAAAGAAAACTGGGGCACTTTCTAGCAGCTAATATCAGTTAAGAAAACATGTCATGGTAATACGTGTTGGTATCAACGGTTTTGGTCGCATGGGAAAACTGGCTTTTCGTGCTGGTTGGGATAGTGATCAACTAGACTTTGCTCATATTAATGAAATCCATGGTGACGCTGCTTGCCATGCCCATTTACTGGAATTTGATTCTATTCATGGTCGTTGGGGGCAAAATAAAACCATAACAAGCACTGACAATCAATTAGCAATAGACGATCACACAATCTCATTTAGCCAACACAGTGCACCTGAAGACGTAAGTTGGCAGGATCTGGGAATTGATTTGCTGCTGGAATGTTCCGGACAATTCAAAACTCAGGAACAACTTCAGGTCTATTTTGATCAAGGCATCAAAAAGATTCTAGTTTCTGCACCCTGTCCTGAGCCTGCATTGAATATTGTTTATGGCGTCAACCATGATCTTTATGATCCGAAAAATCATCATATTGTGACTGCTGCATCGTGCACTACAAACTGTCTGGCTCCAATCGTCAATGTTATGCATAAAGAATTAGGCATTAAACATGGCACCATGACAACGATTCACAATATTACCAACACCCAGACAATTGTTGATAAAGGCCATAAAGATTTACGCCGGGCACGCGCCTGTAGCCAATCTCTTATCCCTACTACTACAGGTTCAGCGAAGGCGATCACTAAAATATTTCCTGAGTTGGAAGGCAAGTTAAATGGTCTTGCTGTACGAGTACCGTTATTAAATGGCTCAATCACCGACTTTGTATTTGAATCCTCTCGAAAAACAAATGCTGATGAAGTTAACACTTTGTTGCAATCAGCATCAAAAGGCTGGATGACTGGTATTCTTGGCTATGAAACACGCCCACTAGTTTCTGTTGATTACATCAATGACAGCCGCTCTAGCATTATTGATGCACCTTCCACTATGGTTATCGATGACACCCA
>QNEY01000136.1 GCA_003645385.1 Gammaproteobacteria bacterium
AAATATTGGCAATTGATAACACTATTATTATTCAGGGATTATTGGCCTGCTCAGGTTTAGGTATCATCGCTGGTTCTTTATTTGCTGGAAAAATTTCTCAGAACTATATTGAAACGGGCCTGATCCCTATTGGTGCATCCGGTATGGTGGTGACTCTATTTTTACTGCCTCAGCTATCATCAACACCTCTGTTAGCTGTTGATATCCTCGCTTTTGGTTTCTTTGGTGGCCTGTTTATTATTCCACTCAACTCACTAATCCAATTCCATGCCCGGGCACAACAATTAGGCATTGTGCTTGCCGGCAACAACTGGATCCAAAATGTTGTAATGCTGACCTTCCTTGCTATAACTGTTGTATTTTCTCTTGCAGGTACTCATAGTGCAGTATTGCTCCATCTGCTTACTATAGTGACATTAGCAGGTGCTCTTTATACCGTAAGAAAATTACCGCAATCATTGATTCGTTATGTCTTTGCTACAGTATTCTCTAGCCAATATCGTATCAACGTACAAGGCTTTGACCATATACCTTCCCAAGGTGCCGTATTAATGCTGGGTAACCACATCAGTTGGCTGGACTGGGCAATGGTACAAATTGCCAGTCCACGACCAGTCCGTTTTGTAATGGCAAATAGCTATTACCAAAGATGGTATTTAACTTGGTTCTTGGATCTTTTTGGTGTAATCCCTATTTCCAATGCTAGCAGTAAAGGTGCACTTGAGGCCGTCAATACTTATTTAAAACAAGGTGAAGTAGTTTGCCTGTTTCCTGAAGGATCCATTAGTAGAAACGGTCAGCTAGGCGAATTTAAAAAAGGCTTTGAACATTGTGTAAAAGAGGTTGATGGAATTATTCTTCCCTTTTATTTACGAGGCTTGTGGGGCAGTCGCTTCTCACGTTCAAGTAGCCATTTAAAATCATTGACCCACACACGTTCACGTAGAGATGTCATTGTTGCATTTGGCAAACCATTAGCCATTGAATCAGAAGCCTCCACAGTTAAAAGTGCAGTATTTGATCTCTCAATTGACACTTGGCAAAGCTATACCAATGCTTTGCCACCTCTTGCACAAGCTTGGATTAACCGTGTCAAACAAAGTGGCAGTGCGGACTGCCTGACAGATATTCAAGGCAACACCACCTTATCTCGTCGCAAGGCACTAACAGTAGCCTTGCTGTTTGCCCGACGTATCAAAGAACAAAGTCCAGAACAGAATATTGGTCTATTACTTCCTGCCAGCAGTGCAGGATTACTCGCTAATATGGGAGCTTTTATTAGTGGTAAAACTGTAGTAAACCTCAACTTTACCGCCAATATTGCTTCTATGCTGTCTGTAATTAATAAAGCTGAGATAAAAATAATTTATACCTCACGTCGTTTTATAAAAAAACTGACGCAAAAGGGAATTGAGCTTGATTCATTATTCGAACAGGCATCACCTGTCTATCTGGAAGACATTCAAGACAGTCTGGGCAAACCTGAACAAATTTTGACATTGCTGGCAACAAGCCTCTTGTCTACACGTCTGTTACTAGCGGTGTACGGTAAACAAACTGATATTCACCAACCGGCTGCAATTTTATTTTCCAGTGGCACTGAAGGTGAACCTAAAGGTATTGTACTCAGTCACCAGAATATTATGGGGAATATCAAACAAGTCTCTGATGTATTAGATACTCTTGATGATGATGTGATGGTGGCGAGCCTGCCTCTATTTCATGCATTTGGTTTGACGGTAACCGGTTTACTACCACTGATTGAAGGTATACCAGTAATCTGCCACCCCGACCCTACTGATGTTCTTAAAATTGCTAAAGGCATTAGCCAATATCAGGCAACTATATTCTGTGGCACATCAACATTCTTACGCCTGTTCACTAAAAACCGTCGAATCCATCCTTTAATGCTAGATTCATTACGAATTATTGTAGCGGGTGCAGAACGACTTAACCCTGAAATACGTGATAGTTTCAGTCTTAAGTTTGGCAAGTCCATCTATGAGGGATACGGTACGACCGAAACCACCCCTGTTGCGACAGTAAATATTCCTGACCGAATCTCTACTGATGATTGGAGCATTCAAACAGGTAGCAAACAAGGCACCGTTGGCCTACCTCTACCTGGAAGCAGTGTCCGTATCGTTGACCCCGAAACTATGAATAATTTAGCTGTCGATGAAGATGGTCTAATTCTGATTGGTGGAACTCAGGTGATGCAAGGCTACCTGAATGACCCTGATAAAACTACCGAAGCCATAGCCGAAATTGATAATCTTCGTTGGTATAAAACTGGTGATAAAGGACATATAGATGAAGATGGCTTCCTCGTGATCGTGGATCGTTACTCGCGCTTTGCTAAAATTGGTGGTGAGATGATTAGCCTTGGTGCCGTTGAGGCAAGCATCAGCCCAACTTTACCAGAAGATATTGAAATATTAGTGACATCACTGCCGGATGAAAAAAAAGGTGAAAAAGTGGTGTTGCTCTATGCCGGAAATATTGATGGTGAAGAGCTCAAAGCATGTATTACTAACTCAGGGCTCAATGCTTTAATGATGCCCAACTTACTGGTCGAAGTAGACGCTATTCCTAAACTAGGCAGTGGTAAGAGTGACTTTAAGAAAGCTAAGGAAATAATATCGGAACACATCAATTAATTTGATCCGAAAATTCAGCTATTTTGTGAATAAATCACTATACTTAAGCCTGAAATTCTCAGATAATGTTACCTGATGCATCTAAGCCTTATAACTGCAAAAAAATAAAGAACAGCAAGAATTGGCCGTTATATCTCATTAGTAACTATTTTAGAGAATTAGTAATGTCGAAGCCCCCCTCATTTCCGCCTGTCTACACTGACGCCACACAGCAGGCTTCTGAAAACCTTCGACGAGTATTACCACTCATTAATCAGCATAAAACACCTGTTAACCCAGTTAATTATGCTGTCTGGTACGAATATGTATCTGGCGATAATCAGGCATTGTCAGATGCAATTGACACTCGCTTAGAACAAAATAAACCTATTACCACGGAAGTAACCCAGAATTTGTATGAAAAATACGTTTTAATGGGAATGCCAGAGCGGCTTGAGAAAACTAATAAAGGTATAACATTAGTCGTTAACAATACCCTCAAAAATCTCAATAAAGCTGAATCAACAGCAGGTGAATGTGCAGCTGACTTAAGCAATACCGAAAACGTGCTCGAGAATTGTACAGATATTGAGGTTCTAAAAGCTGTTGTCCATGACATTCTTTCCAATACTCAAACCCTAACGGCCTCGAGTAATGAGCTAAAAGACGAACTCAAACGATCTGCTCAAGAAATGAAGCGACTTTCATCGGAACTGGCTGCAGTCAAAGAAATTGCCAGAATTGATGGCCTCACAGGCTTGCTTAATCGGAGCACCTTTGACAAAGAACTCCGCGCCTTGTGCAAAAAGTCAGATGTCAGTATCGCACTAATTATGTTTGACTTAGATCACTTTAAGCAACTCAATGATACTTTTGGTCATGTTGTTGGAGACAAGGTCCTACAGTTTTTTTCATCTTTATTAAAAAAACATGCTAGCGATAATCATCTTGCTGCACGCTATGGTGGTGAAGAAATGGCAATGATATTGTTTGATGTTTCTCAGCATCAAGCCGCCAAAATAGCTGAAGAAGTAAGGGCTGAACTTGCCGATAGTAATCTGAAACAAAAAAATAATGGCCAGACACTAGGGCAAACAACTGTATCAGCTGGAGTCAGTCTTTTCCAATTAGGGGACACCCCAAACAGTCTTATTGACCGTGCTGATAAAGCACTTTATGTATCAAAAGAAAATGGCCGCAATCAAGTGAATGTCAACTAACTGTTTTACTAAAATAAGCTTAATTTAAGTACGTAGTTCAGAATTTATAAAAACTATCCGCAAGATAGTTCACAACCATATTACGTTGCTGATCAGTCCAATCAACATCAGCAGCCACAGCACAGCCTTTAACCCGGTTTTGTAGGCTTGCCAAAGAATTCACCTTCCGGTCTGATCTGGTATAAAAGCTATTTGGTTTTCCTGCAGTCAAGGATGAGTGGCATTGTAAACAAGCAGCATCATGCAATTTTTTTCCTTGAGCCATGACTACTGTTGTCGAGATCAACAACAGTAGTGCCACCAAGAATCGCATTACGCTTTTTTAGCCTGTAAATGTGCTACCCGTAGTGTTGCTGGTGGGTGTGAGTCGTATATTGCCGACACCAATGGGTCAGGTGTCAATGTACTGGCATTTTCCTGATACAAAGCCACCAGAGCCTGAATCAAATGGTCACCACTAGATACCGAAGCAGCATAATCATCCGCCTCAAATTCATACTTACGAGATAAAGCTGTCATCATCGGATGTAAAAAGAAACTAAATACGGGAATTACCAACATGAATAGTACCAGTGCCATTGCATTACTTTGGCTGCTGACCCCCAAACCTGTATAAAACCAGGATTCAGCTGAAGCCCAACCCAATACCGCTAGGCCAATCAAACTTAATAAAGCCATCACACCCATATTTTTAATTACGTGTTTACGTCGAAAATGACCAAGTTCATGAGCCAGAACGGCCTCAATTTGATCTTCATCCAAAGTATTCAATAAGGTATCAAAAAACACGATCCGTTTATTGTTACCTAGACCAGTGAAATAAGCATTACCATGTCCAGATCGTCGTGAACCATCCATCACATAGATGCCTTGGCTTTTGAATCCACAGCGTGACAATAAAGCTTCAACTCGTGCTTTTAACTGAACATCTTCTAACGGCGTAAACTTATTGAACAGTGGCGCAATAAATGCGGGATAAGCCCACATCATGATCAAAGCAAAACCTATCCATGCCGCCCATAAATACAACCACCAATATGCACCAGTACTCCCCATTAACCACAATGCCCCCCAAATCAATGGTGCACCAAGCACCAACATCAGTAATGTTTGCTTGGCTAGATCGGCTAAAAATAACGAGGGTGTATTATTGTTAAAACCAAAGCGGTCTTCCAATACAAAAGTTTGATACCAAGATATTGGAAGTTCCAATAATGATCCGATAACAAAAAAACTCAGGATAAATACAATGCCTGTTGTCATTGCTGACCAACCTAGATCTTGCCAGGCATTTGATAATAATGCCAAACCACCACCTAAGGTCCACACTAATAACAACACCATACCCACTACACTTTCAATACGGCCAAGTTTACCTTTGGCAACAGTGTAATCGGCTGCTTTTTGGTGTGCCGCTAGATCTACTTGATCACTAAACGCTGCTGGTACTTGATCACGATGAGCTTGCACATGACGACTTTGCCGTAGTGACAGCCATAACTCGATGCCAGTCATTAATA